>NZ_JAVRBY020000062.1:0-40158 GCF_034531035.1 Nostoc sp. DedQUE02
CATGTTTATCGTGTAGTTGCTTGGCGCGCGGCGCGGCTACACCGCGCCATTGCTTGTGACAGTTGCGTAAGTCCTGATAAAAATCTGATGATTTAAAATACTCATCACCTAATGCAGATTAACAGTTGGCAGATATTATTAATAATTACAAAGTTGTGACTGCGATAAATTAAGCAGGTTGAGTTGATTGAACGTCAAGAATTAAAAATAAGATGCAGTGTTTATTTGTAGTATTTTGCATTTATGAAATGTGTTACATATATAACAGACAGAACTATTGAAAATAATCATGAGAGTATTTAATTTATTGTTAATGATTAATTCTTTTTTAATGAAAGTAAATTAGATAAAAAATATCTTACTATTAAAAAATAAATATTGATAAACAGGTGAGACTTTACAAGCATTATCACCTACATCATGCATGGGAAACAATACAAAAATACCTAGCCGATGACTAACGTACTATGGCTACAAGGTGGTGCTTGTTCAGGCAACACCATGTCATTTCTCAACGCTGAAGAACCGACGGTCTGCGATTTAATTGCTGACTTTGGTATCAAGGTACTTTGGCATCCCTCCTTGGGATTAGAACTAGGCAACGACTTACAAACACTGCTGCGGGATTGTATTTCTGGCAAAATTCCTTTAGATATCTTGGTATTTGAAGGCAGTGTTGTTAACGCCCCTAACGGTACTGGCGAATGGAATCGGTTTGCCGATCGCGCCATGAAAAATTGGTTATTAGACCTCGCCAAAGTTGCTCAATTTATCGTCGCTGTGGGAGACTGTGCAACCTGGGGAGGAATTCCTGCTATGTCACCCAACCCCAGCGAATCGGAAGGTTTGCAATTTCTCAAACGTCAAGAAGGCGGCTTTTTAGGGAAAAATTTTCTATCACAAGCTGGATTACCTGTAATTAATATACCTGGATGTCCTGCCCATCCCGACTGGATTACGCAGATATTAGTTGCGATCGCTACTGGACGCATAGCAGACATTGCTTTCGATGAACTAAATCGTCCTCAAACCTTCTTCAACACCTATACCCAAACAGGTTGTACCCGCAACGTTCACTTTGCCTACAAAGCATCAACCGCCGAATTTGGTCAGCGTAAAGGATGCTTATTTTATGACTTGGGTTGTCGCGGCCCCATGACTCATTCTTCCTGCAACCGCATCTTATGGAACCGTGTTTCATCCAAAACTCGCGCCGGAATGCCATGTTTAGGTTGCACAGAACCAGAATTTCCCTTCTTTGACCTCAAACCAGGAACTGTATTCAAAACCCAAACAGTAATGGGAGTTCCCAAAGAATTACCGCCAGGGGTGAACAAAAAAGACTACGCCTTACTCACAATGGTCGCCAAAGACGCAGCACCACCTTGGGCAGAAGAAGACTTTTTTACAGTTTAGTCATTGGTCATTGGTCATTTGTCCTTTGTGATTTTACCAATGACCGTAACCTTTCACACTTCCCTCTACTTATCAACAATAAATCAAGGGTTTCGACCATTTTGCAGAGGGCGAGTGAATAATACCAATGACAAATGACAAAGGACAAAGGACAAGTAACAAATGACAAAGGACAAATAACAAATGACAATTCAATCATTAGATATATCGCCCGTCGGTAGAGTTGAAGGCGATTTAGATGTTCGAGTTGATATTGAACATGGAAGAGTAGTCAACGCCTGGACACACGCCGAACTTTTCCGAGGATTTGAAGTTATCCTTCGCGGTAAAGATCCCCAAGCCGGATTAATTGTTACACCTCGCATTTGCGGAATTTGCGGCGGTTCTCACCTGACTAGTGCATCTTGGGCATTAGATACAGCTTGGGAAACAGAAGTTCCTCGCAATGCAATTTTAGCGAGAAATCTCGGTCAAATTGTCGAAACAATTCAAAGCATCCCCCGCTATTTTTATGGACTGTTTGCCATTGATTTAACTAATAAAAAATACCGCAATAGTCGCTATTATGACGAAGCTGTGAGACGCTTTGCTGCTTTCACAGGCAAATCTTACGAACTAGGCATAACAATTTCTGCTAAACCTGTAGAAATTTATGCACTATTAGGCGGACAATGGCCCCACAGCAGTTATATGGAAATAAATTAGGGAATTGCTTATATAGTAAAGATTTGCCAGGATATGTGTAATGATTCCCTGGTTTTTCCTTAAATTAGGCGATAAACCCACGGTCAGCTACACCATAAGCAAAGATAGCAAGCAGTAAATCCATTTATTTTTCTCTACTAAAAGTTATTTGCTTTTCTCAGGTATTACCTAATTTTTCCCTAACCCTAGATTAGCGATCGCCCTATCAAAGCGTTTCATTCATGCAAACATCTATTAGATACATCAAATGTGTAGATTATAAACAATGGATGCAGATAGAGTTATATTTAGTACTCAGTGGATCGCGATTAAGGAATCTCCAAGAGGATTTCAATATTTAGAGCGCAAAGGTAAAGATTCTGTTGCCGTATTTTTGCTCAGAAAAAGTGGCGAAAATCTGGAATCGTATGAGGTGCTAATTCGCCAGCAGCATCTTTGTATTGATAATAGAGAGATAGATGGACAATTCACGCTGTTTCCCTGTCCGGTGACAGGAGCATTAGAACAAGGGGAATCGCCGGAAGCGGCTGCTCAAAGAGAGGTGTATGAGGAGACTGGCTATAAGGTTCAGGTTTCACCGTTGGGTCAGTATATTGTTGGCACTCAGGTGAATGAGATATGTTATCTCTACTATGCGGATGTTACCGAGATAGAGCCTGATGTCGCACAACAGGATGGCACTTATATGGAGTCGATCGCCAAAAATGAATGGTATCCGTTTCAGTATTTAGAGTCTTGCGAGTATTCTAGCTGTCAAATTGGATACTTTAGGCTGGATAAGATACTCTTCAAAAGTACGGACTAAAACTCTAAAGTTGGGCAATTATATTTTACATCAAAACTATGCCAACCAACGTTTCAGACTGGATTGAAAAGAATAAGGACTATTTAGTTAAACAAGCCGAGATGTTGCAAAGTGCGATCGCCCGCATGGCAAACAACTCTTTAGAAGTAAAAAAAGTTGGCATCACTGTTTGGGCAGCGATCGTAGGTTTTGGGTTTACCAACCGAAGTGCGGCTTTATTTGTGCTGGCATTTGTCGCTTTTGCGCTATTCGGTGTTTTGGATGTTTACTACTTATTTCTGGAGCGAAAATTACGCGATAACTTTAATCGATTAACTCGAATTTTGAGTGGGTATATCGTTCCTGAAGATCAGGAATGGATCGAGAAAGTTAAAGGAAATTTTATCAAACCCGATAACTCAACCAAATTCCTCGGACAGATTCTTAACACGCTCAAGTCTTGGGCAAACCTGCCGTATTTGATTACGTTCTTGATCACAATTTTGCTGCTGGTTGTGCCACTACCAGCATCGCCATAGGAAGCTTATTAGTTACCGATCCGCAGCCCTCGCTGCATCTTCATTTATTGAGGCAAATTGCTACAAGCCCTAATTCGCAATAATTCCAGGTTATATCACCCCCGAACAACACCTCAGTGCCAGGTAATGAAACGCTGAGATGAAGAATTTACGGTCGTTAATCTAAATTATATAGCCACAAGATTTTTTAGCCAGATAAGATATGAATTGACTTTAAACTCTAAAACATAGTTTTATGAGTGTTGGACAAGCTACCATTTCACTCTAATTGTGCCACCCGATCCATTAAAGCAGCAAACTGTTTTACATTGTTTCCATGACCACCACGTAACCACAATCGAGTCCGAGGGAAACAGCCTAGAGGAGCTTTGATCGAGAAATCAAGCTTTGCATCTGACAATATTTTCTCATCATCACTACGCCAGCCAACTAAGCACCCCAATCGGTTCCATATTTGTGATTCAGTTAATGGCTCTACCTTTTTAGCAAATAGTTTAAAGCGAGGTTTTTCTGGTTCCTGAATTTTTTGCCACATCTGCTGCTGAACTTTTAACCCAAATTTTCCAGCACTATATTCCATCCAGAGACGATCAATGCTACCAAGCAAATCCAAAGGAATTTGCCTAATTTCGGGAGCAGTTAAAGGATTATTTTGGTTTTCCATCAAAATGAGCCTCTTCGTTTGCTCATCTGCTTCTTTTATTTTTTCTGTCTTCAGCAGTTCTTCTAGCTTAAGTAGATTTTCTGAGCGAATGCAGTCACTTATCTCGATATTAATTGATGGCTTTTGTGGCTCCTCTTCTGGTTTGAAAGCAGTTTGATATTGAATTTCAGCAATATCTAGAAAAACTGTTGGCGGTTCTGCCTGCGATTTTTGGGGTGAAAAAAACTTTGGTTCAGGAGGTGCTTGTAATTTTGCTGTTGCAATTTCTGGCATTGCAACAATAGGCTCTTTTCTAAGGCGATAACAAAGTTCTCCAAAGCTTTTTTCATCTTCAAGAATATATTTATCGTTCCCATTAAAGATGATAGGAACATGGGTCAAATCTTGAGGAGAGAATACGACGGGAATAAACTTAGTACTTACCAATTGATTGTTATAAAGATGTTGCCTGATGATCGTTCCTTCCCAGGTGCTTCCTCGTCCAATCCCAGGTTCTTCATCTCCTCTAAATCGCCGCTTATAGGTTTCAGTACAAACTATCAGTACAAACTCAGCCCATTCAATCCTTTTTTCCATCCATAAGTCCCATCCCTGTGAAGGAGTAAATGGAGATTTGGCTCTAATATATTGGTCTATATCAGTTTCTATTCCCCAAGGGTTTCGTAGCGTATTTGCCAAAGCCAACACACGTTCTTGGTGTTCTTCCGAGTCCCAGCTATAGCTGATAAAGACTTTGGTAGGTGCTTTTGTTTCTTCGATCACCTGTTTCTCCACCAAGGTTTGAATGAAGTTGCCATTGATTATAGTCTCTCTCCAAGAGTTAACAGAAACGCCTTCAGTAGATACTTGCAGGGTTGAAAAAAAGGAAACTCATACCTTTTAACCTCCAAGATCAAAATTGGATGTAGCGATTATCCTTTGTTACCACCTCACCTTAAAACCCCTCCCATGCTTTGCATCTTCATCAATAGCTCAAAGAATTAGGGCAAGGACTCAACACGAAAACAACTAATCTATATTATTAGACGGAAAGATTCCGTCTATCACGCCAAACAATCCAGTCAAATAAAGTATTACAGGTAATTTAGTCATAATATTAAGAAATTTTGCGGATATCGTCAAGTTCAACATATTATACAGACAACTTCTAAATAACTACCTAAATCTGGGTAGATAGCAATAAATTTTCTGGCTATTATCTTTTTCCGAGTAATAGACGGAATGATTCGGTATATCTAGCCGATGTTTAAACAAACAAAAATCCCCAATTAGTCCTTCCTGCCATCCCCAATCCCAAAATCGTCTAAACTCAAAGTGTCCGCCAACTGCCAAAGTCCCATGTCTCGCTGGTTCAATATTGCAGGCCCATGTAAAGCTGACAAACACTATACCCTCTCAGCAACAAGTCGTCTCCCGAACTTGTCGATGCTGATTGAACAAGAAAGTTATTTTGTCGTTCATGCACCGCGACAAACGGGGAAAACAACGGCAATGTTAGCCTTCGCACAGCAACTTACCGCAACTGGATGTTATGCAGGAGTAATGGTATCAGTAGAGGTGGGAAGTGCTTTTAATCATGACCCAGGTGCAGCAGAATTGGCAATTTTGGGAACTTGGTATAATACAATTTCCATCCGATTGCCTAATGAATTGCAACCACCTGTTAAACAATGGCAAAAAGAAGAACCAGGACAAAGAATTAGGGCTTTTTTCCAAGCTTGGGCAAAAGCTTCACCCCGACCTTTAGTAGTATTGATTGATGAAATTGATTCTTTGCAAGATGAAACCCTAATTTCGATACTCAGGCAATTACGAGATGGTTTTCCCAATCGCCCAGAAAATTTTCCCTCGTCCGTAGGATTAATTGGTTTACGCGATGTGCGGGATTATAAGGTTGCATCGGGTGGTAGTGACAGATTAAACACATCCAGTCCTTTTAATATTAAAGTCAGTTCGATTACCCTGAGAAATTTTAATGCCGCAGAGGTGCAAGAACTATGCCAACAACATACAGAAGAGACAGGGCAAATTTTCACTCCAGAAGCCACAGCAACAGCCTTTGATTTGACTCAGGGACAACCTTGGTTAGTTAATGCTCTTGCTAAAGAAGTTGTGGAAAAAATGGTTAAAGATAGAAGTATTTCTATTACAAAAGAACATATTTTACAAGCCAAAGAAATATTAATTGCCCGTCAAGATACTCATCTTGATAGTTTAGCCGAACGCTTACGGGAACCAAGGATAAAAGCAATTATCGAGCCGATGTTAGCAGGTTTGGAATTGGGGGATATACCCAATGATGATATTCAATTTGTGATTGATTTGGGTTTGTGTAAAATGCATCCCCAAGGTGGATTAACCATTGCTAATCCAATTTATCGGGAAGTTTTACCCAGGGTATTAACTGTAACACCAATGGCTTCCCTACCAGTGATTGCACCGACTTGGTTAACCCCAGAAGGAGAGTTAAATATAGATGCGTTACTTGCAGCATTTCTCAAGTTTTGGCGACAGCACGGGGAACCATTATTAGGTAGCACTGGCTATCATGAAATCGCACCGCATATCGTATTAATGGCTTTCTTGCATCGTGTTGTTAATGGTGGTGGAACGCTGGAGAGGGAATATGCAATTGGTAGTGACAGAATGGATTTATGTCTGCGTTACAAAGATATAACGTTAGGTATCGAGTTAAAGGTATGGCGCGAGAAAAAGCGTGACCCCCAAACTGAGGGTATTGAGCAATTAGAATCCTATTTAGCCCGTTTGGGGTTGGATTTTGGTTGGTTATTTGTGTTTGATAGGCGTAAAAATGCCCTACCAATGGAAGAACGTTTATCCACCCAGGTTGTGGTGACGGAAAATCAACGTGCGATTACTGTGATTCGGGCGTGAGTATTTTGAATGATTTGTTTATTTGGATATTGAGCGATCGCTTTTCTCAAAGATTTTTTACATTCTGGTTCACCCGCAGCTAGTAGCCTTTCGTTCTCAACAAACCAATTTGATACGTCAGGGTGTAAGCAAACTGTTAGCCCTGACAAACTAAACCAGAGTAACTTTATGCGCTTGACCTAATTTTCAATAAAATTTAATTTGATTCATAATCTCTTGAAGGCTTTTTTGAGGATCGTACATATCTTGATTAATGTTTAATACTGGAAATGAGGGGCGTTCTATTAACGTGTTCAATTTTCTTGGATAATCACGCCACTCTCTTGAGTACTTGACACTTCGAAACAATAAGTTAGATCCATCATCTAGAGTGAGATACTTAGCACTCTTATCTACTAAAAGACAAGCTTGTATATTTCCCCCAATGAATATTTGATTTGGATTTTCAATTGCACGTCGCATCATGCGAACACAAGCCACATCTAATGCTGAGTTCATCTCCATTCCTGCACACATGAGAGAGTTCGTTTCCCGACGAATAGTTTCGCGGGATTCTTCAGCGTTATCCCCGACCACAGCTAGAAGTAATCCATCTTCCTGCTGAATTTCTTCTAAAACTAAATCTGATTCTGTTCCTTTAACATAGATTATTCTTATTTCCCCAATATCATCTGTTGCTGTCATCAAGTACTCAATTTCTTGATCCCACGCATCTTGCCAAAATTCATGAAGTGTAATCTTGGCTCTATCAATGTATTGTTCAAAACTGTAATTTTCATAGAATGTTTTGAAAACTGAGTCTAAATGAATTAAGCTTTGTAGTCCAAGAGAAACAGATCCAGCAATGGAAAACACGAAATCACGGTAACTCTCACTACCATCTGTCACAGCAGACACTATCTGAATTTTAATGCCCCTATCAGTTTTATGTTTAATTTCTGCGTTTGATGGTAGAAATCCTCCTACAGTAGTTTGCTTGGTACTAGCCCCAAGAGTAGTAATACGAGAATCCGCATAGCAGATTGCTCTAGGGATATCGTCATTAGGAGATTTGAATTTGTATGAAATACAGAGGGTCATAAATTTCGTTCAAGGATTCTAAAACTAAAGCTGTACTTCTGCAAAATGGTGAGGGCTAACTATTTATTATACGGAAAGTTTCCGTCTATCACACCAAACAATCCAGTCAAATAAAGTATTACAGGTAATTTAGTCATAATATCAATAACTTTTCCGTATACTTTCCACCTCCAACCGTAACCTTTCATTCTCCATCCGTAGCGCCAATATTTCATTCTTCTGCAACTCAATTAACGACTTTTGACTAATTACCTCACCAAAGGCTTTTTTCCTATTTTCAATGCCAAACCATCTTTGATAGGTTTTTGTATGTTCATCAACAGTATGACCTAAATTGTCTGCTGCGGCTTTGATGGGTATTCCCTGAAGATGCGCTCGAATGGCGCAAGCATGACGCAAATCGTAGGGTTGAAACTCAATTCCCACTTTTCTAAACCATCTGGATATATCTCTCCGCATCCAATTAATATTTTGCACAGATGCAATTTTTGTCACCTTTTTTTCTAAAATCTTTAATGGTTTGGGATTTTGTAAATCAAATAATTCTATCCATTCCGGTACAAAGGGGATAACTTCTCGATATCCAGTTTTTGTATTTTTATTGACTTTCCAAGTATGGTCTATATTTTGGGGACACATCCACCAATTAATGTCTGGTTCGACAAATAATTCCCTTGGTCTTAACCCAAAGGTTGCCAACATTCCATATACCCAACGCCACATTTCCCAGGTATCAATTTCATCAGTAATATTTGTATTTTTGCGATTGAGGGCGAATTTTCCAAATAGGTCAAAAGAAGATATTATTTTATCATCGTCAGGTATTTCTCGATGGGCAGGGGTGACATTATCCCTTGTTATATCAAGTGTAAATCCCAACTTAAAGGTTTTAATAAAAACAGAAGTTACCGCAATTAATTCATTTTTTTTATTTCCCTGAAATGAATTAATAATTTTCTCAAAATGATTTTTTGTTGCCAAAGTTGTTAAAGGAAAGTTTCTTTTAATTACAGATATATAGTTGGCAAAAGTATTTTGACTAGTTATGGTTTTCTGCCGGGCTTGATAATATTTTTCATCAAATGTATCTAATAATTCCCCAATAGTTTTTATCTCTTGCTTCTCTCTAGATTTAATTCCTAAATACTTCTCATTCCAATCGAAAGTATGACGAGCGATTAATTTACCCAATTCGTAACTTTCTTCAATCGCAGTTTTTAATCCCTCTAAATTTGCTGGTATCCCTAGAGACAAGTCATATTGCTTTTTTTCCTTACCTAAGCTGCTATCGCCTGGTTTTAACGGTAGGGTCGCTCGTAACTGAAGAGAATTGCCAGTTTGTTTAATGCTAACTTTAACTCTATCCCTTTTTAAATTACTATTAGCTTCGACTAACTTCTGTTCAAAAACTGCTTGATACTGTAGTTCTGTTGCTTTAATTTTCGCCATTGTTCCCCTATAGCTACCGTCTGTGGTGTTGTGCGGCTCAAAATCTGCAAACATATCGGCGAACAAATCCCTTAAGTCTGCGTTTGCATCCTCATCTGTAGATAGGGGATATGTCTGCGATATTAAGTGTTGGCGATTGCAATCATCCTGGTTTTGATTTTGCTCGATCATTCCCTAAATATTCCCTTATTTATAAACTGAAATAGTGAAAATAAAATGTTCTTGCCGAGCAAAATACCCTTACATAATAAGTTACTCAGGAACATTTTTAGCATACCACTAGTTGCCACAGCAGTTATATGGTGCCTGGTGGCGTGATGTGCGCCCCAACCTTAACAGACATTACCCGCGCTTGGGCAATTCTCGAATATTTCCGTACCAATTGGTTAGAACCAGTGTGGTTGGGTTGTTCTTTAGAACGCTACGAACAAATCCAAAGTTATGATGATTTTAGAGATTGGTTAGATGAAAACCGAAATCATCGAGATTCCGACTTAGGTTTTTATTGGCGCATGGGTTTAGACATCGGTTTAGATAGATATGGCGCTGGTGTTGGTAAATATGTGACTTGGGGATATTTAGCCCATGAAGATAAATACCAAAAGCCGACTATCGAGGGACGAAATGCGGCGATGATTATGAAAAGTGGAGTGTACGACAGCTTCACACACACTCACACCTTAATGGATCAGTCATTCACCCGCGAGAATACAACTCACTCTTGGTACGATGAAGGGACAGAAGATATTCACCCTAGCGATCGCACCACTAAACCCACTGCAATCAATACAAAAGACTTTGATAATGCCTACTCTTGGTCGAGTGCAGTCCTTCACAAAGACTTCGGACGTTTGGAAACTGGCCCCTTAGCGCGGCAATTAGTAGCTGGCGGTAAACATGGCGAATCTTGGCAACACTACGACCCTTTCATCCTTGATGTCTTCAAACGAATGGGTGGTGCTAGTATTCATGTGCGTCAGTTAGCACGACTTCACGAAATTGTCAAGTTATATCGTCAAGCTGAACATTGTTTGCGCGAATTCAAATTAAACGACCCCTGGTATATCAAACCCACAGAAAAAGATGGACGCGGTTGGGGTGCAACGGAAGCAGCACGCGGTTCTTTGTCTCACTGGGTAGAAATAGAGGGCGGTAAGATTAAGAATTACCAAGTTATTGCCCCTGGTACTTGGAATATCGGCCCTCGTGACGGTGAAGGAATCCGCGGCCCAATTGAAGAAGCGTTAATTGGGACACCCATTTACGATTCTAGCGACCCGGTGGAAGTTGGTCATGTGGCGCGATCGTTTGATTCATGTTTGGTGTGTACAGTTCACGCTCATGATGCTAAAACAGGTGAGGAACTAGCACGTTTTCGGACAGCTTAAAAGTTGCTAATATGGCGTGATATCATGTCCGCCAAATTACCCATAATAAAAGAACCCCACCCCCAACCCCTCCCCGCTTTTGGGAGGGGAGACAAAGCACAGCCCTAATACTGCTTGGTTAATAAAGTTATCTGTTGAGGCGAACAGGGGGAGAGAAATTACTTAATAACTCTTTTTCCTCCCCTGCTTATCCAAGCCATATTGAGAGGTTTCCCAGATCGCGTTAACGGTATAGCCAAACACGCAATAGTGACAGCAATTGTTCAGTATCTACGGGTTTGGTGATGTAGTCTGATGCACCTGCTTCAATACACTTCTCGCGATCGCCTTGCATGGCTTTAGCGGTCAGTGCAATAATCGGCAAAGATTTAAATTGCTCGTTTTGGCGGATTCTGCGTGTTGTTTCATAACCATCCATTTCTGGCATCATTACATCCATCAAAACCACATCAATATCTGGTGTATTTTCTAACAAGGTAATCCCTTCTCTGCCATTTTCAGCATATAAAACCTGGATTTGATAAAGCTCCAGCATACTGGTAAGGGCGAAGATATTACGCATATCGTCGTCTACAATTAGCGCTTTTTTGCCAGTGAGTAAGTAGTCTTGTGAATGCAGTTGTTCGAGTATTTGTCGCTTAGGTGCTGGTAAATTTGCTTGGACTCGATGTAAAAATAATGCTGTTTCATCGAGGAGACGTTCGGGCGATCGCACATCTTTAATGATGATTGTTTCGGCAATTCGTCTAAGTTCTGTTTCTTGAGTTTTGCTAATTTCTCTACCTGTGTAGACAATAATTGGTAAAGTTTTACCGTTAGGTAGAAGCTTTATCTGCTCGATCAGTTCAAACCCGGTCATATCGGGTAGCCCTAAATCGAGAACAAGGCAATCAAAATGCTGGGTGCGAATCGCTTCTAGAGCTGCTGTACCAGTAGCCACAGCAGTTGTCGAAACATCACTGTTGCCAATCAACTCAACAATACTCAGCCGTTGAGTATCATCATCCTCGACTACCAATAAATTTTTTACTTGGCGCTCAACAAAACCTTTAATTTTGGTTAAAGCCTCGGATATTGTCTCGCTGGTTAAGGGCTTTTGGAGATATGCGATCGCACCTAGTTGTAAACCGCGCTGTTTTCCTTCCTCAACGGTCATGATATGGACGGGAATGTGCCTGGTATTTGGGTCATGTTTGAGACGATCCAATACCGTCCAACCATCCATTTCTGGCAACCGAATATCTAGCAAAATAGCTGAAGGGAGAAATTGCTGCGCTAGCATCAAACCTGTACTACCAGTTTGAGCAGCGATCACCTTGAATCCTTGTTGTTGCGCCATATCTAGAAGGATACGCGCAAAATTAACGTCATCTTCGACAATTAGTAAAACGCGATCGCCTCTTTCTATAGTAGTGCGATCGTCATTTATGAGTGCTGAGTGCTGAGTGGGGAGTGAGGAGTGGGGAGTAGGGAGTGGGAAGTGTCGATCTAGACTCAGGACTCAGCACTCGTAACTCAGCACTGAATTGTGGTAGATAGAATGTAAAGGTGCTACCTTCACCGGGTTGACTGATTAGTTTAATTTCGCCGCCAAAAAGACGGGCGATTTCGCGGCTAATTGATAAGCCCAATCCAGTGCCGCCGTATCTCCGACTGGTAGAGCCATCGGCTTGTTGAAATGCTTCAAAAATCACTTTCTGTTTTTCGGGGGCAATGCCAATGCCTGTATCGCTGACTGAGAAAGCAATCACAAGCTGGGCATGATTTAAGGTTTCGTTGTCGTTGCTCCACCCTAGCTTGGCTACCGCAATTTGTAAGCGTACCTCCCCATGCTCTGTAAATTTAAAAGCGTTGGATAGCAGATTTTTCAACACCTGTTGTATGCGTTTGACATCTGTATAGATGCTGTTTGGCAAGTCGGGAGTAAATTCAATTGCGAAAGTAAGTCCTTTACTTTGAGCAATTTGCCGGAAGGTACGCTCAATTTGCTCACCCAACTCTGCTAATGGCATTTGGGTCATATCAATGGACATTGTTCCCGATTCAATTTTAGCGAGATCCAGAATGTCATTGATTAACGCCAACAAATCAGTACCGGCTGAGTAAATTGTCTGGCTGTATTCGACTTGCTTGGCGGTGAGGTTGCGATCGATATTATCTGTTAACAATTTCGCCAAAATCAACAAGCTATTTAGCGGTGTCCGCAGTTCATGGGACATATTGGCGAGAAATTCTGATTTATATTTTGAGGAGAGAGCGAGTTGTTCAGCCTTGTCTTCTAAAGAAAGTCTTGCTTGTTCAATTTCTCGGTTTTTGCGCTCGACTTCTTTCTTTTGCATTGCCAATAACTCGGCTTTTTCTTCTAATTCGGCGTTGGTTTGTTGCAGTTCCTCTTGCTGTCCTTTGAGTAAATCTTCAGAGGTTTTGAGTGATTGGGCTTGTTGTTCTAGACGCTTGTTGGTTTCGCGGAGTTCGCTTTGCTGGGTTTGGAGTTCTTCAGCTAAAGATTGGGACTGTTTGAGTAATTCTTCAGTTCGCATCGATGCGGCGATCGTGTTGAGGACGATCGCAATACTTTCGGTAAGTTGGTCAAAGAATGTCAGATGAATTTCGCTAAAGCGGCGGAAGGATGCTAATTCAATCACTGCTGTCACCTGTCCTTCAAATAGTACAGGTAACACCACAGCATTAAGTGGAGTCGCTTCTCCTAAACCAGAGGCAATTCTGACATAATCGCTTGGTACATCTGTTAAAAGAATTCGCTCTTTTTCTAAAGCGCATTGTCCTACTAAACCTTCACCCAAGTGGAAACGGTTAGCCAAATGTCTGCGTTCGCGGTAAGCGTAGCTACTAATTAATTTCAAATACGGCACATTTTCCCCAGACTCCATCAGGAAGAATACGCCGTGTTGCGCTCCTACTAAGGGTGCTAGTTCTGAGAGAATTAGTTTAGATACGGTTTCTAAGTCTCTCTGACCTTGCAACATTCGGGTAAACTTGGCGAGGTTAGTTTTCAACCAATCTTGCTCAGTATTTTTCTGCGTTGTCTCGCGCAGATTAGCAATCATCTGGTTGATGTTGTCTTTGAGTATCGCTACTTCCCCTAGTGCTTCGACGGCAATTGAACGAGTTAAATCACCCTTTGTTACAGCTGTCGCAACTTCGGCGATCGCTCTTAATTGAGTTGTCAGTGTAGCAGCCAATTCATTTACATTATCCGTCAAATCTTTCCAAGTTCCCGCCGCCCCAGGTACTCTCGCTTGTCCGCCTAACTTTCCTTCGATTCCCACTTCCCGCGCTACTGTAGTTACCTGATTGGCAAATGTCGCTAGAGTATCAATCATCTCGTTGATTGTCTCTGCTAAGGTTTCAATTTCTCCCTTAGCATCTAACATCAGTTTCCGTTTCAAGTCACCGTTAGCAACTGCTGTTACAACTCTGGCAATACCGCGCACTTGTGCCGTTAAGTTCCCCGCCATCGAGTTAACATTATCTGTTAAATCTTTCCAAGTTCCTGCAACACCTTGGACTTGCGCTTGTCCGCCCAACTTCCCTTCAGTTCCCACTTCCCGCGCCACCCGCGTTACTTCACTGGCAAAGGAACTGAGTTGATCCACCATTGTATTGGTAGTGTTCTTCAAGTCCAAAATTTCACCTCTGGCATCGACGGTAATTTTCTTAGATAAGTCGCCATTCGCTACCGCTTTCGTAACTTCTGCGATGTTGCGAACTTGTCCAGTGAGGTTCCCCGCCATCGAGTTAACATTGTCTGTTAAATCTTTCCAAGTTCCAGCTACGCCTCTGACGTAAGCTTGCACGCCTAATTTACCTTCAGTTCCCACCTCACGGGCAACCCTTGTTACTTCTGATGCAAAAGAATTTAGCTGATCCACCATTGTATTAATGGTGTTTTTAAGCTCTTGAATTTCACCTTTAACATCAACAGTGATTTTCTTGGATAAGTCGCCGTTTGCAACGGCTGTCGTAACTTCGGCAATGTTCCGCACTTGTGCCGTTAAACTTCCTGCCATGAAGTTTACGCTGTCGGTTAAATCTTTCCAAGTGCCGGCTACACCTTTAACTTCTGCTTGTACACCTAATTTACCTTCAGTTCCCACCTCACGGGCAACCCGCGTTACTTCCGATGCAAAAGAATTAAGTTGATCAACCATTGTGTTAACGGTGTTTTTCAACTCTAAAATTTCACCTTTGACATCAACGGAGATTTTCTTAGATAAGTCGCCATTAGCTACAGCTGTGGTAACGGCGGCAATGTTTCGCACCTGTGCCGTTAAACTTCCCGCCATGAAGTTCACGCTGTCGGTTAAATCTTTCCACGTACCCGCCACGCCGCGCACTTCTGCTTGTACGCCCAGTTTACCTTCGCTTCCCACCTCACGGGCAACCCTTGTTACTTCACTTGCAAAGGAATTAAGCTGATCCACCATTGTGTTAATGGTGTTTTTGAGTTCTAGAATTTCACCTTTGACATCGACGGTGATTTTTTTGGATAAGTCGCCTGTTGCAACCGCCGTCGTTACTTCGGCAATATTCCGCACCTGTGCGGTTAAACTTCCCGCCATGAAGTTTACGCTATCGGTTAAATCTTTCCAAGTTCCAGCTACACCGCGCACATCGGCTTGCACACCCAGTTTACCTTCACTGCCCACTTCACGGGCAACCCTTGTTACTTCACTTGCAAAGGAACTGAGTTGATCTACCATTATATTGATAGTATTTTTCAGTTCAAAAATTTCACCTCTGACATCAACGGTGATTTTTTTAGATAGATCACCATTTGCGATCGCAGTGGCAACTTCGGCAATATTTCGCACCTGTCCGGTGAGATTACCCGCCATTAAGTTAACGTTGTCAGTTAAATCTTTCCAAGTACCTGCAACTCCCCGGACTTCTGCTTGTACGCCTAACTTCCCTTCAGTTCCCACTTCACGGGCAACTCTTGTTACTTCCGATGCAAAGGAATTGAGCTGATCCACCATTGTATTGATGGTATTTTTCAACTCTAGAATTTCACCTTTGACATCCACAGTGATTTTCTTAGATAAATCGCCATTCGCCACAGCAGTAGTCACTTCTGCAATATTCCGCACTTGTGCCGTCAAGCTTCCCGCCATGAAATTCACACTATCGGTAAGGTCTTTCCACGTACCCGCTACCCCGCGAACTTCTGCTTGACCGCCTAATTTTCCTTCTGCACCAACCTCACGCGCAACTCTAGTAACTTCACTTGCAAAGGAATTCAGTTGATCCACCATGATGTTGACGGTGTTTTTCAACTCTAAAATTTCGCCTTTGACATCAACAGTAATTTTCTTGGAAAGGTCGCCATTCGCTACCGCCGTTGTTACTTCTGCAATGTTACGGACTTGGGCAGTTAAATTACCTGCCATCAAATTAACGTTATCAGTCAAATCCTTCCAAGTTCCTGCCACTCCTTTAACTTCGGCTTGTACGCCCAACTTCCCTTCAGTTCCCACTTCACGGGCAACTCGCGTTACTTCCGATGCAAAAGAATTAAGCTGATCCACCATCGTGTTGACGGTGTTTTTTAGTTCTAGAATTTCGCCTTTGACATTGACAGTGATTTTTTTCGATAAGTCACCATTGGCGATCGCAGTGGCAACTTCGGCAATGTTGCGAACTTGTCCGGTGAGATTACCCGCCATCAAGTTAACGTTATCAGTCAAATCTTTCCAAGTGCCAGCCACACCTTGGACTTCGGCTTGAACACCCAACTTCCCTTCAGTTCCCACCTCACGGGCAACCCTGGTTACTTCACTGGCAAAGGAACCAAGCCTTTCTACCATCGTGTTGACGATATTCGCAGTTTGAAGAAACTCACCTTGCAGGGGTCGGCCATCAATTTCTGTAGCGATCGTTTGGGATAAGTCACCATTGGCGACCGACCGAATTACTCGCGTAGTTTCAGCCGTTGGTTGAACTAAATCTGTAATCAGAGTATTGACAGAAGTAACACAATCTGACCATGATCCGCGAACATCTCCAAGAGAGGCGCGATCGGCAATTTTGCCTTCTTTGCCGACAACGTTACCAATTCGCTGTAGCTCCGCCGCCATCCGCTCATTTTGGTCAATAATATCATTGAGCGTATCAGCTATTTTCCCTGCCACACCAGTATGGTCTATAGGCATCCGAGCAGAAAAGTCACCCTGTTTAACAGCATTCAGCGTTCTTAGTAGCTGATTTAAATCTAGATTGTCACTTTCTCTAGTTAACTGTTCGGTTGCCATAGCCTTATCCTTAATCTTAATCCTTGAAGAATTTTTTGTATTTTTTGCACCCCGTATCTTGGTTATCAAAATAGAGAGCAGGGAATAGAAAGTGGATCAAACTAATTTTTATGGGTGCGAGTGTAAGCAGTTGAGAAAGACTGCTAACTAAATGGTATTGCCATTGATGTATCTGGCATACCACTTAGCTAATGATAGCTAGTTAGACTCTGTTATGCAGCATCCTCGGCGATGCCTAACTTGGGCGAGTAAGCGATCGCACAGTAGAACACACGATGACAATTAACTAGGGCTTACGCACTGTACAAATTAATCATGGTATGAATTCACGAAAATAGGTCGTTTCAGACTGTTAAGGGGAAAAGGGGAAAGAAAAAACCTTTAACCTAAACCCAGTAACCTTTTCCCCAAACCCAACTCCGAGTTAAAAATCCAAAACCCGAGCAGTATTGGTTAGAAACCGCGTCTACACAAACAAAACCCATAAATCTCGCTTATAGAGGAAGTCTAACTGTAAATGTACTCCCTAAGCCTGGCTGACTTTGAACGTGAATACTGCCTTTGTGTGCCTGGACGATCGCGATTGCGATCGCTAATCCCAATCCTGAACCGCCAGAAGTGCGAGAGCGAACGCTATCAACTCGGTAAAAACGATCAAAAATTCGTTGTTGATGTTCTAGCGCAATGCCAATTCCTGTATCTTGAATTTTGATAATGGCGTAGCGATCGCTATTTTCCAAAACAACTGTGACTTTTCCCTCGCTAGGTGTTGCTTGAATTGCATTGATAATTAAGTTTGAAATTAAGCGATAAAGCTGTTCTTCATTTCCCATAACGTATAGTTTTTCTGAAACTTGCATTTGTTTGGAGAGATTTACCTGAGTTTCAACTGCCAAAAATGCTAGTTCCTCAATTAAGTCGCTAATTAAATCATTCAAACAGCAAGGGTGATATTTTTCTATTAGTTCTTTTTGGTCTATCCTTGTCAACAGCAACAAATCTCCAACCAATTGCGATAGACGACGATTTTGGCGTTTGAGAACATCCAAAATTCCATTACTTGATTTTGGTTCTTCCTGTAACTTGATTGCAGCTTCAATCGTAGAATACATTGCTGCTAATGGCGTGCGAAACTCATGAGCAGCATCAGCAGTAAATTGTTGCATTTGTTGGTAAGAACGATACATTGGTTGCATTGCTCTTCCTGACAACCACCAACTTGACAAACCAACGAAAATCATTGAAATTGGCAACCCCAACACCAAAGTTAGTCTTAAATAAGCAACGTGTTGGTCTAAATCAGTGAGGCTTCTCGCCACTTGTAGATAACCCGAAAGCTGGTTTTGAGTATACAAAGGTAAAGTGATTTGACGGTATCGAGTGCCAGAAGAATCTGTGATAATTTGCCAATGCTGTGATAGTGAGGTAATCGGTAATTTATTAATTTGTATACCTGTACTTGCAAACAGTTTTTCCGAACGATCCAATAGGCGTATATAGTAATTAACTGGGTTAGTTGACTCTGCTATTGATTGTTTAATGACCACTGTTTTAGGCAAACAGTTTGTTTTAGCTACACATAATTCTAAAGAAAATTCTTTAGCAAGGCGTTCTAATTGTCCGGGTTGCTGCCAAGCAGGTTCGATACTTTTATGAATTGCGTTTGCTACTGATTGCAATCCCTGATCTATGGTTTCATAATAGGCGTGAGCAACAACACTATAAATGCCCAAACCAGATAGCCCTAAAATACCGCCCATTACAAGGCTATACCAAGCTGCTAGCCGCAATCGAGTCTGCTGAAAAATTGGATTGCGTTCCATATTTCGGCTCTTTCGTCCCTTTTATGGTGATTGAGGATTGATTATAGCAAAACCCTTACGGGGCAAGGGTTATAAAGAATTTAGAACTTACGCACTCAGATCCCCCAACCCCTTTAAAAAGGGGGCTTTAGACTTTCCCCCCTTTTTAAGGGGGGCTAGGGGGAATCAGGGTTTCAGGCTTCAGTGCGTAAGTCCTAGAATTATACTTTTGTTTTAAATGAAATGCTTATACGATAAGGTTTTCAATGATTTTGAGCCAGGTTTTCCATAAAAATAATCGAAAAACTCATATTTATAGACCTTGCTTAAAGTGTCGCTAAGTTAGCAAAAATCAGTAGCATGAATGTTTAGACGATAGCCCACACCATAAATAGTTTCAATCAAAGATTCGCTATCTTCTTCGCCCAATTTGCGTCTCAATAAGCGAATTTGTGCTGCTACTACGTTGCTAACTGGTTCTGCACCAATTTCCCAAAGCTGATTAATAATTTGGTCGCGGCTGATAATTTGGTTAGGATGCCTCATGAAATATTCCAATAATTGAAATTCCTTGGCAGTTAAAGAGAATGCTTGCTTTTCTCCATGAGCATACTGACGAGTAAGTTCATGAGTGCTGTAATTGAGCATTAGGCAACCTACTTGTAAGCGCCGGGGTTGGATTTGAGGTGTCAGTGTTGTTCCTATGTAAGAGGCTCGCCTTTGTAATGCCCGCAATCTTGCTAGTAACTCTGCCATATCAAAGGGTTTAATTAAATAATCATCTGCACCGCTATCTAGACCAATAATTTTTTCTTCCATTCTGTCTTTAGCAGTTAGCATCAACACAGGTAGAGTTAATTGGCGCGATCGCAACCATTTACACAACTCTACTCCCGAAACTCCTGGCAGCATCCAATCAAAAATCGCCAGTGTGTACTCAGTCCAGCCTGTTTCTAAATACTGCCATGCTTGAGTACCATCTAAGAACCAGTCAACTACATACGCCTCATGGCTCAGAACTTGTTTAATTGCTGCACCTAAATCTGCTTCATCTTCAACTAATAGAAGTCGCATAGTCAACCCAGTGCTAAAAGCCTTCTTTAATTGTTTGCTTTGATTAACGATCGCTCCCGCAGTGACCGTCAAATCATCACTGGTAACTCGCTAATTCTAATTCAAGATGGCAAAATCCAATCAAATAACCTGAAAAAAGCCCATGTCAGTCAATCTAATTTGATTGCATCTTTATTATGTAGCTTGTATTTTTTCACCTTGGGGTTTTGAGAGTGCTTGTAGTTCTTGCCAACTATAGTGACTAGGTAGTTCAATTGGTTTGTGATCTGCTCCTAATCCCAATCCAATTGTTGGCTGGAGTTCTTCGATGAATTCTTCGGTATACCCTGCTAGTTGATTCCCTGCAACACCACCAGCGATCGCTCCTGCAACCCCAGCGATCGCAGCACCTACTTTACCACCAATTGAGTGACCAAGTGCGGCTCCGGCTACGCCACCTCCCACAGCACCTAAACTTGCAGCTATGGGATGAGAATCTGTTGCATCTGAGCCAATTTGTTGAGATTGAATATGTGGTTGGTCTTGTTGTTTAATTTGCTGTTCATCGTTTGTCATAATGTTTATCCTTTTGATTTCAAGCGTTCAGCGATGAGATCGCCAACCCGCAACGCATTCGCCATAATTGTGAGCGTTGGGTTAGCGCCGGAATTTGAAGGGAAAAAACTACTATCTACAACATAAAGATTATCGACATCATGGGTACGACAATTGACATCAAGGACTGAGGTTGTGGGATCTGTACCAAATCGACAACTACCACATTGATGAGCAACTGCTTGTTCTGGTAGATGAGTGCGGGGATAAATACTAAATGGTAAGACGTGTTTAGCGGAACCAGGGATTGACTTTAATACAGATGTCCAACGATGGATTAAGCGATCGCCTGCTTCGGTATTGTTGAGGGTATAGTCAATATGAATCTTCTCACCCACCAAACGAATCCGATTATTGGGGTCTGGTAAATCTTCAGTTTGCAACCACCAACCCACCGAACGTTCAGCAAGCAAATGTCGCTCATAATTAGGGATTAATTTGATAAAGGGAGCCATAAGTGGCGGCGCTTCTGCGGGAATCATATCTGCTAGGACATTACCTGTATTCTGCACCATCCCCATCGGATAAGGAAAATCTGGCTCTCCCCAGTAAAAATCGTTGACGGCGATCGTTTTTTGAAAGTTAGCTCGATTCACCTCTAGATGTATGGAAACGATCGCGGTTTCTAACTGTTTCATAAAATTCCGCCCTACCTGATCGGAACTGTTTGCCAATCCATTAGGATGTTTATCGTTAGCAGACTTTAATAGCAAGACAGCCGAGTTAATAGAGCCACAAGCAACAACTACAATATCACTTGCAAACCAATGTTTTTCTCCAGCAATTTCAGTTTCTACACTCGTAACTTCTCGTCCTGACTCGCTGGTATGCAGCCGTAAGACTTTGGCATTAGTTAAAAGAGTCAAATTAGCATACATTTCGCGGGTAGGACGAATGGCGTTGATATCAGCATCAGCTTTTGCATGTACGAGACAAGGGTATCCGTCAAAGGTATCACAGCGAATGCAGGGACTATTTAGGCGTTGGCGTAGCCCATCGGAGATATCGCTTTCATTGAGTTTTAATCCTATTGGTAGATGAAATGGGTAATAACCCAGTTCGCGGATACCATCAGCAAGAGACTGCATATCCGGCTCATGACTCACTGGCGGATAGGGATATGGTTCGCTACGAGGTGGTTCGGTTGGGTCTTCTCCTTCTTTGCCATGTACGTCATACAGCTTTTCTGCTTGGGTGTAGTATGGCTCAAAGTCTTGATATTTTAAAGGCCATTCTGGGGAAATTCCTCCTTTGTGAATTACCTTTTCAAAATCTCGCTCTCGTAAACGAATCAAAGCTGCACCGTAGAGTTTGGTATTACCACCAACCCAGTAGCCTGTCTGTGGTTTAAAGGCTTTACCTTTTTTGTCATACCATTCTTCATCTGTATGGTAACGATGTTTTTGATAAACTTCCTGCGGATTCCAATTAGCTTTTTCTCTTGGTAAAAAGTCGCCTCTTTCCAGCACTAGAATTTTTTTACCAGTGGGTGCAAGGCGGTGAGCTAATGTACCTCCACCGGCTCCTGTACCGATAATAATGATGTCGTAATGTTCTGTGATGCTAGCCATAATTTATAATTCGTAATTTCATATTAATTACGGTTTGATTTGTTTGATGCGACAAAGTAATTTGGCAGTTTATTTAGAAGTTTTATTAAAAATAAATAGCTCTAAAGACAGATTCTTAAGCTTAGACTAAAGCTTTAAGTACAATATTGCTTCTCTCTAATGGGTTAACAATTATTTCTACCTAAAGATAGATTAATATTTCATTTTGATTTCATTTTTTATTTTTATTATGTGAATTAGATATTAATTTCACAAGTAAATAGGACTTACGCAAACTCTACAATTCTTCTCTACGAGACGCTACGCGTTGGCGGAAGCCTCTCGTAAAGATGGCGTTCTTGGCGGTATGCCTCCGGCATGCTACGCGAACGATAAATTAAGGTTTCTAGCACTTTTTGCGTAAGTTATAGTAAAATTTATTTGAGTGTTTTTTATGAATATAATATTAATTGAATTCCATCAATGACTTTTTAATCTTTAAATGTTTTTGCTTTTGAATAACAAGGAGTCTTTTACCACAATATATGAGCTTCGGTTTAATATTAATTGAAATCAATGAACTAAGAATTAACTTTATACTAATTGACTTTAATTTTGTATTTATTAATTTATAAAAATAGCTATAACTTATACATTCAGTTGATTACACCGTTTTAAGTACATGCTTACATAATTTTAGTTATTAATTTAATAAACCTGCTATTTCTCATCAGTAGCCAAGTTAAATAACAGGAGATTTCTATGCCTGAAGTCATTGAGATTTATGACGATCGCCTGCGTGCTATGGTATCTCCAGATGCTTCACTCCAAAAGCTAGCTAACGGTGCAGTCCATAGCGAAGGGCCTGTTTACTTCCACGAAGATGATAGCGTTGTATGGAGTGATGCTCACGGCAATCGCCTGTTGCGTTGGAGTCCTACTGATGATGTGAGTGTCTTACGTGATCCATCTGATTATCAAAGTGGTAATTACCGCGACTTGGAGGGTCGTCTAGTTGCGTGTTCATCTGGTTTGCGTGCTATCATCCGCCGCGAAGACAATGGTGAATGGAAGGTTTTAGTCGATCGCTACCAAGGTAAACGCCTCAACAGTCCAAATGATTTGGTAGTCAAAAGCGACGGCACAATTTGGTTCACCGATCCGCCTTATGGTATCACCGAGCCAAACCAAGGTTACGGCGGCGAACAGGAACAACCCGGAAGTTACGTGTATCGCTTCGATCCGGCAACAGGTGAGATTTATCCTGTAGTAACAGATATGGTGCGCCCTAATGGGTTGGCTTTCAGTCCAGATGAAAGCCTGTTGTATGTTTCAGATACGGCTGCGTTTAATATTCCTGGGGGGCCTCATCATATTCGTGTCTACGAGGTTGTGGGCGTAGGCGTAGCCGGCACTTCTCTACGAGACGCTCCGCGAATGGCTGCGCTCAGTGACCGTGGTAAACATCATTATGTAACTAATGGGCGTGTATTTGCAGTCATTGAGCCAGGACAACCCGATGGACTCCGGGTTGATGAACACGGCAATGTTTTTACTAGTTCTCAAGATAGCGTGCAGATATACGCCCCCGATGGAACTCGCTTAGGAAAAATTTTTGTACCGGAGACATCAGCTAACCTGACTTTCGGTGGTAAAGAAAGCGATCGCCTATTTATCACAGCAGGTCATTCTTTATATGCTATCGATCTTAATACCCGTGGTGTACAACAATGATTTATAAATTTGGGTTGGGTGTAGCGATCGCTTTTTTCCTAGCTGCATTTAATTTCCCACAGCTAAGTCCACACTTGTTAAGTTCACTTTCTCCGGTGTATCCTGACGGATTTCCAGGATTAGCACTTTTACTTCTCAGAGTTAGCACTGGTGCGTTATTCATACTACACGGCTATCCAAAGATAACGCATCTTCGACGGTGGGCTGAGTCTCTAAAAATGCCTATCTTTCTTTGCTTTTTATCAGCTGCATCAATGTTAGGTGGCGGAATTTTTCTGATTATTGGATTCCTCACACTCTTAGCAACTTTGCCCATTCTCTGCTCAATGATTTTTGCGATATATTTGCACATCTCTGGAAGTAAACCTTTTGTCGCTCAAGATCCATACTTAATTCCTCAAGAACAGTATCAGGGCGCTTTAGGACAAGGTGAACCACCAAGTTGGGAAAAGGCTTTTATGTATTGCGTTATGCTAATTGCGATCGCAGTTTTAGGCCCTGGTGCTTATTCGCTGGATACTTTGATTTTTGGACGATAAAAGGCTTTTAACTATTCCGCAATTAGTAATATTGCGTGTCCGTCAGGATCTTTAACTAAACAACCTTGCCGATAAGGAAATGAGCGATCGCTAAACTGCACAATCCGCGACGATACAAACTGAACCCCGTTACGCCGTAGCTTATCCACTAACTGCTCAAGATTATTTACAACTAGCTCGATTTGGATATGTGCAATATCGCAACTTTTCCAATCACTCGGTATAGGACGACCTTTCCCAGGTACAATATAATCCAGCAGTTCAATTCCCACACCATGTTGAACAGGTCGCAGTGCTGTAATTTTGACTTCGGCTCCTGGTAAATTATCCAAGCGAGATTGGGTTGCACGCCAGTTGAGACTACGGCTATCAACTTGCATTCCCAAAAGGTCGCGGTAAAAGTGTAGGCTTTGCTCAGTGTTAGAAATAGCGATCGCACTATGGTCGATTCCCAAAAACAAGCGATGGTTGTTTTGATGCCATTTATCTTGTCCTTTATCAGGCGGAAACCAAATTAACTCTAAATCATGACCATCAGGGTCTTTAAACTTGAAGGCGCGGACACCACCAGACGCTTCATTCTCAGGTGGGATTGTCTGCGGCGCAACGGAAATTGGCTCAATGGCAAATGAACGCAAATGAGTATAAGCGCGATCCATATCACTTACTACAATTGCTAGATGTTGAAACCACAGGTCATTACTTTGTGAATCGTTGGGAATGGGTTTCCCCTTAACGTTGAGATACTCCATCAATTCGATAAGTTCGTCACCTAGTCGTAAAGTAACAATACGAATTTTTGCCCCAGATACGCCTTCTAGATCGCTGTAATCTTGTCCTTCAACAGTGATATCAGAAACGAGTTCAAAAGTAAGTGCTTGTGTATAGAAATTTAAAAACCGATCACAGTTTGTCACCGTTAAGCCAATAGCTCTAATTCTTTCCACTTGTACATCGGTTTGACTAGACATATTCACAGTCTTTGTACTTACAATTAACGGACGTTCTGTTGAAAGCAAATTTGGTCTAAAAAATTAGATTTTATTTATGAATCATCTAAAATTTAATTATATTAAATACCTATAAAAATACGAAAAATGGAATTATAAAGTAATTTATTTTCTTATTATAGTATTTAATTACTAATTAATCAAAGGGTTTTATAAAGCTGATATCGAAAAAATTAATTATCATCAAATCTATTTTATTATTAGAAGATAATTTTTATTAACTTTATTTTATAAATATGTCAGATAATGATGAAATTATAATGAAATTTTTTTAACTCTTTAGTAATAGATATTTATTACTCCAATAGTTAGAAGCGATCGCCACTGCAAACCTTTAAAGTGATGCCAGAATCTAATAAATTCTATAATCAAGTTAAGTATAAGCTTAGTAATACTTAGCACTTGTATATTATAAACTCGAATTCTGTTGTAATTTTTCGCTATCAGAAACACCCAAGCTCTACATTTTGAGGAAATATTATGAGCTATTCCCCTTCCCTGCTCAAAGGTCAAAAAGCACTTGTAACGGGTGCTAGTTCTGGCATTGGTGAAGCTATAGCTCGCAATTTGGCTTCGTCAGGTGCAGCAGTAGTCATTAACTATCATTCTGAAGCCCAAGAAGCCCAAAAAATTGTTGATGATATCAAAGCTGCTAAGGGAGAAGCATTCGCTATTCAAGCTGATGTCAGCAAAGAAGACCAAGTAAAAGCGATGTTCAGCAAAATGCTTCAAGAATTTGGCACTATTGATATTTTGGTAAGTAATGCGGGCATTCAAAAAGACTCAGCATTTATAGATATGAGTCTCGACCATTGGAATGCAGTTATTGGGATAAACCTGACAGGACAATTTTTATGTGCGCGGGAAGCTGCAAAAGAGTTCTTGCGTCGAGGTGTGAAGCCCGATATTTCTTGTGCAGCAGGTAAGATTATTTGCATAAGTTCAGTGCATCAAGTGATTCCTTGGGCAGGTCATGTCAATTATGCTGCTAGTAAAGGCGGTATCAATATGATGATGCAAAGTATTGCCCAAGAACTTGCTCCTCACAAAATTCGCGTTAATAGCATTGCCCCTGGTGCAATCAAAACTCCAATTAATAAATCAGCTTGGGATACCCCAGAAGCAGAGGCAAAGTTACTACAATTAATTCCAGTAAAACGAGTAGGTGATGTAGAAGATATCGCCAAAGCAGCAGTTTGGTTAGCTTCTGATGACTCTGATTATGTTAACGGTACAACACTATTTGTAGATGGTGGCATGACTCTATATCCAGAGTTTGCAGACAATGGTTAAAATAATTTTTCAGGAGGCACAAGGTAGAAGGAATCCCCATAAATAAATATTGATTAAATTTGGGTTTATGGCTTTATATTTCTAGGATAAATTACAAGTTTTTGGTTATACCATTTCTTTGTGAGGCTGCGCCAAATTTTCTTGGCTTCCTTCTTTCTTTGTGTTCTTCTCTGACAAGACGCTACGCAAATGCGCCGTTCGCGTCTACGTTCCTTATATAGTTTGGCGCATCTTCATACAGAATTGGTATTAGCTAATATTTACGCTCATGACAACTGATCATCTAAAAAAAACGATATTTATTGAAGCTAAATAATTAGTTGCTATTCGCAAGTCTTCTCAATGATTTATTTTCATAAATTAACAACGCTGTAACAAAAACGCACAATCAAAAAAAGCCATTTTTATGGAAAATAACTCATCACCCAAACCAACAATTGATTACTGGCACGTCTGGACTGACCACGATGGTATAAGTCACCAGTCCCGTTGTCAAATTGAAGACTTCATCGAGAAAGGCATAGCCCCTGATACCTCACCACAGTGGCTTTCTAATTTGAAGCAGTCTGGTGCGACAATCACTTTTACTGTGCTACCCGTGGGATGGGTTGGTAACTGGCATGAGAACCCGAAACCACAGTGGGTCATCCCTCTGTCAGGACGATGGTTTGTGGAGACTATGGACGGACAGCGAGTCGAAATGGGCCCTGGCGAAATTTCATTTGGAGAAGACCAGGGTACGAAACCGGACGCGCAAGGTAATAAGGGTCATTTATCTGGAACAGTAGGCGATGCGCCAGCTGTTCTGATAATGGTACAGCTTGAAGAGAACCCAACTATGGAGCAATCCTGCCGCTTTAAGTAACTCGCAACTTGGGTTAATATAGGAATCCGGTTTGATTACTGAAATCACTTGGCTTAGTAGGCAAGAGGATTTCAGAAGATTAAGGTATACCGAATTTTTTTCACGCAGTCAAATATGAATCCTATATGCGATCGCTGTTAAAGATAACCAGCCAACATTACATCGTCATATTAAACGTATTGCTGCGGAAAATTCTATCCTTTCCCCCACTTCTGCAACTAAATAGGTTCATAAGTTCGTTACAACAATTGTTGCAATGACTTAAGCCTTTCTTATATATGGAAGAACATTTGTTGCAAAGCATTAAACAATTGCAGCAACGACTTATACATTTGCAAGAAAAACTTAAGCCTTTCTTATACATGGCAGAGTATTTGTTGCAAAGGTTTAAATTTTTACAGCCTCAAAAGAAACAAACAGCCCAATACTGATCGGGTTTTGGATTTTTAACTCGGAGTTGGGTTTAGGGAAAAGGTTAAAGGGTAAAGGTTAAAGGTTTTTTCTTTCCCCTTTCCCCCGCCCCTTATCCCCTTCTTGGGGCCCCACCTTCCCCTTTTCCCCAAAACCCGACAAGTATTGACAAACAGCCGTTCTTTTCCAAATGGCGAATCAATTCACGTCTAGTTATTAACGCATCTACTTTCTAAACCGTCACACCCTCCAACTCTTCATCCGTCAACTCATACAACTGGCGCAATTTATCTAACTTATCAGCATCAGCTTCCCAGAAACCCCGCCCATGCGCTTCTAACATTCTCCCTAAAATATTGCGAAAAGCTTCAGGATTTGCCTTACGTAACTTATCCGCCATCTCTGCGTCTAAGGCATAAGTATCAGCCGCTTGGTCATAAACCCAATCATCGCTAAAATCGGCAGTACCACCCCAACCAATCAACGCCGTCATCCGTTGGGAAATTTCAAAAGCACCACCAGAACCTTGATTCGCCATCGCTTGCGCCCATTTGGGATTTACTAACTTAGTGCGGTACTCCATTCGCAACAAATCATCTAAATTGCGCGGTGTAGTATCCTTCGAGAAACTTTCCACAAAGCTGGTTGTAACCTTCTTACCGCCTTGTTTTTCTGCTGCCTTTTTCAAACCGCCAGTATTGGCGTAATATTCTTGAATATCAGTTAAACCATATTCTACCGAATCGATTTCTTGAACAATGCGATCGCTAGTTTTTAACAACGTATTCAGAACTTCCGGTCTAGCTTGACCTTTATCTTCTCTCCCGTAGCTAAACACATTGCGACTTTGCCAAGTATTCCCCAACTCCTCACCAGATTCCCAGTTACCATCAACCACGCGATCGTTCACCAAAGAACCAAAATCACCCGCCGGATTAGAAAACAATCTCGCCGATGCATTGTCTACACCTTGGGCTTTTAAAGCTAAAGCGTGTCTTCTAATAAAATTCTGATCATCCGGTTCATCAGCATCAGCCGCCCGTTGAAATAAATCATCCAACAATTCGATAATATTGACAAAACTATCCCGGAAAATCCCAGACAAATTACCCAACACATCAATGCGGGGATGTCCAACCTCAGCCAACGGCTTCAACTCATAACGAACAATTCTGCCAGTTCCTTCCTTAACAGGTTCAGCCCCCACCAATTCCAACAGAATCCCCAAAGATTCACCCTTAGTTTTAATCGCATCCAACCCCCAAAGCATCACCGCCACCGTTTCAGGATATTTCCCATATTCATCCAAATGCTGGGCGATAATTTTTTTACCAATTTCCCGCCCCCGTTCATACGCCGCAGGCGAAGGCATTCGATAAGGATCTAAAGCATGAATATTTCTCCCAGTCGGCAACACCCCAGCCCCATCCCTTAACAAATCCCCACCAGGCGCAGGCGGAATATATTCCCCATTCAACCCCCTCAACAAATTCGTCAACTCATCCGTAGATTGCATCAACAAATCTCTTATTAGCCTTTCTTCTTCTTCTCTTTCTTCTTTGCGTCCTTTGCGCCTTTGCGGTTCGTTTATTCCTTCCTCCCCCCCAAAATAAGCCTCCAAATAAGACCCCAACTCCTCCTCACTCGGCTTTTCCCCCAAAACATGCAACCCAGAAGAAAACAACCGATTCTCTAAAACCTGCAAATATTCATACAACTCCACCAAATAATCATCAAAAGCATGACCGCTAAACATCCGCACATTCTCCGGCGTAAACGCAATCCCCAACTTCCTCGCATCCTCAAAGGGACAATCTGCATCCAACCCAGAATCAACAATTTTTTTACAAATTCCTTCCTTCAAAACATAATTCTTTTGTGGATCTTCGCGATACTCCGAAATCAAATCCCGCAACGCCACCAATTCCTTATACAAACCTGCACGACCATAAGGCGGTACATTATGAGAAATCAACACACCATAACCGCGACGTTTCGCCAACATCGATTCCGAGGGATTATTCGCCGCATATATATATAGATTAGGCAAATTTCCTAACAGAATATCCGACCAAGAATAACCCGTATTCCCCAACGGAGAACCAGGCAACCATTCCACCGTCCCATGCATCCCAAAGTGAACTACAGCATCAGCTTCAAACTCATTTTGCAGCCATTTATAGTAAGCAGCATATTGCGGATGTGGCGTTAAATCCCGTTCAAACATTAAACGCATCGGGTCGCCTTGTATCCCCAAAGGTGGTTGTACACCTATCCACACATTGCCTAATTGCACACCACCAATTTGAAATTCATCGCCATAAGTTTTAATACCAGTTCCCGTGAGAGATTTCCATTGTTTTTCGATGCGGGAAGTTTGGAGATATCCCAACCATTTTTCTAGAGTACGGGCGTTAACGGACGCGGGGATATTTTTTGTATCATCAATTTCATCTGCCTCTTTCACCCAGCGAATCAATTCTTCGCCATCTTCCGGTAAATCTCCAACGGTGTAACCTTGTTCTTTGAGTGCATGGAGAAACTTCAGCAAACTACGCGGCACATTTAATAATGCAGCTGTACCCACAGCACCATAACCAGGCGGAAAGCCATATAAAATGATGGCAATCTTACGTTCTGATGCAGGCTTTTGCCGCAAAGCCACCCAAGTTTTTACCCTACCAATTAATCGTTCCACCCGTTCAGGAACCAGATAAATATTTTCGCCCACCAAACCACCAAGGGGAACGGTATCAATAGCCCCATCCAATTCTGGTAATGCATACAACACCACACTTTGCAATCCGCCGACACCTTGGCGCGTCCACGAGGAAATATCTTGAATTAATAGTGGTGCAGCAACAATATAAGGTACATTTTTGGCAGTGAGGATGCGCTTTGCTACTTCCACCTGACGACCTGCTTCCATTGAACCAGCCGGGCCACCCACGAGAGGAAAGCCAATTGTTGAAACGATCGCATCCACCTTCACTGCTTCACTAGAAAGTGAGGGAGTTTCTACATTACCTAGTTGTCGTTGCCGAATTTCATAGTCGGTTGTCATCAAATCTCGTACCGCCACGTGTCCTTCTACGCCGTTGATGAAAATAGGCAAAGGAGTTAAACCAGCTTTTTCAAAACTGCGAATCAGTTGGGGTATATATGGTTGTTTGGTGATGACGTGTTTGCGGTAGAGGAGAATTCCGATTACGGGTTTTGCAGCTTTAGATCCCCCCAACCCCCCTTGAAAAGGGGGGCTAGGGGGGATCTTCTCATACCATTCCAGGTATGCTTTTGGCGATTCAAAAAACCCTTGATAGTCGGGGTGGAGTAATCCGATGTTGGGGGTTTCAATTAACGGGGGAATGTCGCCGACTTTTAAATTTAAATATTTTTCTGCTAATGTCCAGAATAATGAGGCGACGTTTTCTGAACCGCCAGCATTCCAGTAACCATAGATAATTAACCAGTTGCGTAAGTCTTGGACTTTTTGCACTGGAACATATTTGAGTAGTTTGGGGCCAATTTTTAAGAAGCTAATGTAACCAGCGAGTTTGTCTTCTTCTCGTCCGTTGCTAAATTTGTCGAGGATGAATTTAACTGGTTTGGGCATTCCTTTGGGTTTGTCGCCAATGGCAAAGTCACCCAACTTGGTTAAACTCATCAATTCCAAGGCTGACTCGAAAACTAGGCGAATGGGAATTTGGGCAATGCGATCGCGCAACCACACAACTTGGTCATAATCAAATAGGAGGCTACCGAAAAACACATCAGCGCCATCGAGTGCTGTTTCTACCTCAGTGCGTTTGGTTGTAAGATCGCGATCGCTAAATACCCGAATATCCAACTCAGGACAGCGAGAGTTAGCCAATAAGGCTGCTTTTCTGTACAAGTCAGCGTTGAATGATTCAAACCCAGCAACCAAGACGATGCGTTTCATGCCTGTAAGCTACGAAATATTTCTTTACTTAAATTTTAAACATGCTTTCAGGCTGATTGTTAAATATCTACCCCCAGATTCCGGTCAGTAGTTCCTTAAACGGGTTAGAACTTCATTATCACCAATGCCTTTGGGATATTTTGATTTCAAAAAAGTTGTGATGTGTTGAGTCAAATTAAGTGCATCATTGAACTCTTTCGATTCCTGTAGCGCTTCATATAATCAACGGATTTCTTCTGGTGACAAGTTTGTGAATGTACGCAACTCGGTAATATCTAATCTCCGGTTAAACTCATTGGCAGTATGTCGCCATTGATGTATAAACGAAAACAACTCTCTATCTTAGGGTTCTGCAAAGACATTAGACCTCTTGGCAAAAGTGCTTTTTGCAAGAGAGGGGAAAAGGGACTCATGTTAAAGGGGAAAGGGAAAATAACAAACCTTTCCCCCTTTTCCCGACTTTTGCCAAGAAGTTTATTAGATGCGTAGGCGTAGACATCGCGGTTTCAGTAACAGATATAATTAATCGTGGAAAAACTATCGGCCGTCCCGGCTTATGCGAGTTGGAGTTGAAGCGGCTATCAGCTAGAATTACGTCAAAAGCGTTATTATTTGAATAATGGGGGCAATCACTGTATTTAAGTTTCTTATAAAAATTAACTTGTTATTTTCGATTTTGATAATTTATAATAGTTGTGTTTTTGGTTACAATATATCTTTGATTTAGTGAATTTTGCCACATAAAAAATTTGCTGCTCATCATATTCACACAAAAACTTATATTGTTTACTAACGAGTACTTCAATAAATTTATTAACAAAACTTTGTCTATATAATTGGAAGAGTTTTGAACTAGTGTAAAAATAAGTAAATTAAGGATGAAACCATGAAATTTGGAATTGATAGCGGGCATAATTGTCCACCAGACACAGGAGCAAGAGGGATTAAATTTGAGGATAATTTAACTCTAGATGTAGGTAATAGAGTTATAGCGAAGTTAAGAGCTTTGGGGAATGAAGTCGTAGTATGTAGACCAAGTAGCGCTCGAACAGTAACTGAATCGCTTTCAAAAAGATGTTCTACAGCTAATTCGAGTAAAGTAGATGTTTACGTCTCGATTCATTTTAACTGCTTTAACGGACAAGCTAACGGCACGGAAGTATTTGCAACTAGCGATACGGGGAGAAAAATCGCTAAACCTGTATTAGATGAAATTGTCAAATTAGGATTTTTTAATCGCGGTGTTAAGAGTGGTTCTCACTTGTATGTTCTGAAAAATACAGATATGCCTGCTATCTTGGTAGAAGGTTGCTTTATCGATTCGCAAAAAGATATGAATCTTTTTAATCCTGAAGCAATGGCTAATGCAATTGTCAAAGGCTTAACTGGTAAAGTGCCAACTACTCCTGTTAACCCTGTACCAGATGAAGAAGATAATGTAGATGCGACTATTCTCAGACTGCAAAAAGCCTTAAATAGATTAAAAATAACCGATAAAAATGGTAAGGCATTAGTAGAAGATGGCTTCACTGGTGCTAACACCAAATCTGCCGTAGAAAAATTTCAGACTATTATCGCAGTTCAGCCAACTGGAATTGCTGACGAAACTACATGGAATGCCATAAATCTAATTTTGGCAAAACGAATTATCAGACCAAACCATGCTGGTGGTGCGGTTGTTCGATACTTGCAATATCGTTTAGGTGTTGATAATGATGGCGTTTACGGCCCACAAACAGAGATTGTTGTTAAGAACTTTCAAAAGCAAAATGGTTTAGATGCCGATGGCATTATCGGGCCTGCTAGCTGGCAAAAATTAATTGGTTAGACTGATTATTTGAGCGATCGCCTGATGTCGTTGATCTAAAATAAGTAAAAGAGATAACCAGTGCGTAGGAAGCCACTTATGTTGCTGACAGGAATATGTTCAACTTAACCAAGGTTACATTTGGTCATAAGTAATTTCCTATCGCTCTGGTGCTTTTTTGGCGGTGAAGTTTCGCCAAAAGTATAAAGGTAAAGGGCTTTTCAAGCCTATAACAATCATTACTGGTTTGTTGTATATATGAACACAGTTTTTCTTTCTATTTGTAACGTTCTTTATCTGATTTGACGCGTCTTCATATAGAATTGGTATGAGTTATTCTTCTTAAAAGAAAGTTGACAAATTAACCTTCGACACTTTCAGCGCGAAGGGGAATTACAATTCCTTCTCGTAGCAGGGCATCTGTAAAAATCTTCCGAAGAACGCGCTGAATCTGAAGGTGTTTTCCTGGTTTTACTTTCGTCAAAGTCCGCAGCAACAAGTTAGACTCTCCAAGACTTTCGACTCCATCTATCTGTGTGCCTTCCAGTACATCTGGATCATCTGCTTTTAACTGCTGTCCCACCTCCTCAATCACTTTGTACACATGCGCTAAGTTAGAATTATAAGGCACACCAACTTCTACTACTGCAAATATATACTGTTTGGAATAATTAGTAATTGAGCCAATATCACCATTACGAATAATCTGCAATTGACCATTAGGATGTCTAATGCGGGTAGTTCTTAATTCAATCGCCTCGACAATACCTTCAACAACTTTCTCTTCGACTTTTCCAGCTTCAATATAGTCACCCACTAAGTAGTAGTTTTCAAACAGAATAAAGAAGCCGCAGACAATATCGTTAATTAGTGTTTGTGCCCCTAAACCTACAGCGATTCCGATAATCCCAGCACCTGCAAGTATGGGAGTTGGATCAATGTCAACAGTATATAAAATAGATACAGTAGCACCAAAGTAAACCAAGTATTGCAAAAAACTACGAAACAGAGGAACAAGCGTCAGGCGTCTACTTCTTTGAATCTCAGTTAAATTCTGTTCTTTGAACAACACCTCTTCAATCAGTAAGTAAACTACTTCAAACAATACACGACTAATGAAGATAATACCGATGATCTTGATAATTCGCGGGCCAAAAGCTGCGATATTGGCAATTAATTGTACCTGCTGAATCACCAATGTTGCCATGCAGACATAAATCACAAATTCCAAGCATCGCTTTAAAAAGGGTATCAGGTGTCGGAGGCGATCGTAGAATCTTAAAAGGTTATCAGGATTGGAGTATCTAATGCTGAGAGCATCTAGACTATCAACGATCGCAGCGACTGCTTTGAGTATAAGCAACCCAACGGCAATGATTAGATAAATCCGCAACGCAATGTATAGATATTCCGAAACTGTTGCTGGCAATTTGAGAAACTGGGCGCACAAGATGATAGCCCACAGCCAGATTCCACCCCTGATTCTGTGATAGAGGGCGCTAAAGAAAGCATCAATACTTTCATCATCGGCAGTATTTTTTTCTAAGTTCTTGGCGCGAGTACTCGCTACCTTCAGCCAATATTTCAGGAATTTCAGTGCGATCGCCGCTAAAATAAAAGTGCCAATGCTCTGAGCTATGCCAATTCCTAATGTCACCCAAAATCCTGATGGAATGCGCTCAATCAACAAAAGTGTGTATTGCTGAAGGTTTTCGCCGCGATAAACTAAATAACCATTAGCACCCACAATCAGAATGCACGCCACCAAGCAAGCAAGTAACAATAACCCTGTAATGTTCCGACGCAGGGTTTTGATACTTCTATCTTCACTCTTTAGTATAGAGGTCTTAGTAAATAGCTTGAATAACTTACTGACAAGCCAGTTCAGTAATAAAAAAACAAAAATGACAAGGCTGACCTCAGTCAAAATGATTAATATGTTCATGTGTCGCCATAAAACTGAAGTAATTTAACGGTCATATCGTCAAAATGTATTGAGACTATTAGAATATCTTTATAGATAGATAATTATTATTTCATATAATCACAATTTATCAAGCTTTGAACACGATCGAACTACACTATTTCCCATTCCCCGTCTCAATCGTGGTCTAAATACCTGAAAATTGCTGTCAGATGCTTAGGCGTAACCCGTTCTAAATATTACCTAAACTTCTGATCTGTGCAATACCAAGATACAGCAGTTGTAATATTTCTAGCATTGCAGAGAAAGCGGGATGATTGGGCAACTTTTAAAATTTCCTCTCCTGCTGTTTATAAGAAGAATTCAGAAATCAGGAGCAAAGCCGGAGACGCTCCGCCTCCGGTCAGAATGGGCTAAACCTTAGCTATCCGCTAACAGCATGAATTCTGTACGATTGGTTAATAAATATTGGTTAAAACCGTACAACTCTTGGAGACGCTACCGCGAACGTTCCGCTACGCGCTTTCGTCCCTGGTGGGCAAAAAAATTAAAATATTCAACAAGCTAAAACTCTATTCCTTTATGGGTAGAGTATTCTGAATTCTGCTTTATTTGTTTTTGTCCCCTTGCAGCGATTAGTTAAGCAGTCACCAAATTGTTTAGCTGCAATTCACATTGTTGAAATACATAATTGACAGCATAAAATAATTTATCTAGCTCTTGAATAGAATAAAATATGATATTTCTACTAAATACTTCATCCTTTAGCTTACCAAATTGCCAGCGATCGCCATTAGAAACAATACCAAAGATAGTAATTGTCAACTCATCATTTAATCTCTGTGCAGCGATCATTTCTGCCAAACATTGTGCCCACCCAGCTTCAAAGTTATCTTGCTTTGCCTCTACTAAAATGAAATATGGCTTGTCAAATACAACTTTACCTAAAGGAGAACGTTTAGCTAAAATATATTCAGGAAATCCTGATAATTTTTCGTCATAATTTAATGACTGATGACTCCATAAAGTAAACTTGCTACTGTATTTCTTCCAAACTTCCTTCAAAACTGGGTAAATCAAGTTTTCACAAATGGCAAACTCTGAGTTATCCACGACTCCTTCCCGCATTACTGTTTCTAAGTCTTCCCGAAAGTAATCAGGAATATTGAACTCAGCTTCACCGATGAAATTCGATTCAGCATAAGTAGTTTGAAATGCTTTGAGAACTTCACCGATAGTTTTGTAACTACTGAAAGCCATATTACAATCCTGAAGAAAATTTATATGGTTGCTCAATTTCCAGTTTAGCGATGTTTAAACTGTGCGATCGCAGTTTCGATTTTGCCTAAACGATGAAAGCGATATTATTTAATGATGAACTATAGGAATCCGCTTTGATTTTTGTATCCCTCACGGGAGCGTAGACAGCCAATAGGCAATAGGCACTCTTGCAACGGGAAATAAGGCTTTCTAGTTGTATTAAGCTTTTTCAAAAATCAAATATTAAGTAAGTTGGTGAGAAAAAACATAACTATGTTAATAAAGATAAACGAAGCTCAAACTCTCTTTCCTCCTGCCTTCTGCCTCCTGCTTTGCCCTGACGAGAAATATTCACGACGACCTACTTAGTCCTATAGCAATTATTCAGTCAGCATCGTCACAGTCAATTTGCACCACACAATTTCTTCCTTGTGCTTTTGCCTGGTAGAGTCCCTGGTCAGCAGCAGCAATTAAGGTTGCAGGAGATAATTGGCTATGAGGTGTAATAGTTGCCACACCAAGACTTAGGGTGATAAATTCACTGACATCAGAATAGGGATGAGGCAGATGTAATGCACTAACATTGTTTTGAATATCTCTTGCAACTGCGATCGCCCTTTCGATACCAATATTTGGCAAAATGACTGCAAACTCTTCTCCACCATAACGAGCAACTAAATAAGTAGGGTGTTTTACTATCTGAGATATTGCCTTGGCAACGTGTCTTAGTGCATCATCTCCTGCCAGATGTCCATGCGTATCGTTGTAGAGCTTAAAGTAATCGACATCACACAAAATCAAAGATAGCGAACCTTGCTCTTGTGCCAACCTTTGCCACTGTGCGTTGAACGTATCATCAAAGCAACGTCGATTTGCCACCTGGGTTAGACCATCCGAACAGGCAAGGCGTTGTAATTCCTGGTTTGCTTGTTGCAATTGCTGGTAAAGTTCTGATTGCTGAATAGCGATCGCAGCTTGACCCGCTAACTGGCTAAACAAATTAACCTCCGATTGCTGCCATTGTCTGGGACTACGGCATTGGTGAGCGATCAATAATCCCCACAAACGCTCTTGCTGCAAAATGGGTACCACAAGGTTTGCCCGAATTTGCAGACTCCTGAGAAGCTCAACATGACACGGCGATAATCCTGCCGTTTGAGTGTCTTCAATCGCTTTAGTATTGCCTTGTTGGTAGTAAGTTGCACGTGTGGATTGAAAGCACGTATCCATGACGTGAAATCCCAAAATGGATATGCACTCTTGTGCTAAGGATTCTACAACCACTAAACCACTCCAGTCTGGCTTAAACTGATAGATCACTACTCGGTCTACCTCAAACAGTTGTCGCACCTCATCTACCGTGATTTGCAAAATCTCGTCTAACTCCAACGATTGTCGAATGCGCTGCGTCACAGCCGCAACAATTCGCTCGGACTCGCTTTGATGCTGAACTTTCTGCTGAATCACCTGAGAATTTGCCAATGCTACAGTTAACGGCATCGGATCAAAATGAGGGGTTGTAGTGACAGGCACTGCACTGGGTTGACCAATTAAATAGCCTTGAGCAAGATTTGCACCTCGTTCTTGCAGCCAGTTCAGTTCCTCAATGCACTCAATTCCTTCAGCAACGGTCTGAATGTTTAACTTTTGAGTAATCTCTAAAAGCTTCTCGGTAATTGAGGCTTTGTAAAGGTCTTGATGTACATTTCTAATTAACTCCATATCCAGCTTGATAAAGTCTGGACGTAACTGATGCAGCAAGTTTAGGCTGGAATAACCAGAACCAAGATCGTCAAGGGCGACTAAAAACCCAGCATCCCGGTAGTATTGCAGCACTGCCTTGAGGTGGGCTAAATCTTGAGGATTGGCTGACTCCACGACTTCAAAAACAACGCGATCGTGGGAAATACTAGCAGTATCAATTGCCTCTACTGTACTACGTAGGCAAAAAACTGGGTCATAAAGTGATGTTGGTGCAAAATTAATGAAGATGTGCCCACTCACTTGATAGCGGCTGAATTGAGTGATTGTGCTAAGGCGAGCAAATTGGTCGAGTTGTGGTAGAAGTCCGGCTTCGGTTGCTAACTCCAGAATTGGTGTTGGTAATAGTAAATTACCTTGTTCATCCAGTCCCCGCAAGAGCGATTCATATCCAAAAATCTGTGATGTATCGTTAATTGAGACAATTGGTTGAAAGTAATTGGTGAATCGTTCCCCTGCCAGCATTTCAACTAGCCAGTCGGATTGGTTCAACTTAATGAAGCGTTGTAATGAGGCTATGTCACTAAAATCATGGAGTTGAGGTTGAATAGCGCCTCGAATGAAAAGGACTTGCGTCTCTTTTAATTCTCTTGGTGCAAGTAGTTTGGCCAGGTTACGAGCAATTTCTAAAGACTGTCCGGGTTTACAGTTCAAACTCAAACCTGGTCGTTCGTGCATCAGTTCATACTCAAGGGCAAACTGCTCTAAGTAGGAGGTGACTTTTTTCAGGGTATGTGGAACGGGAAACCAGAGAAAGAGCCTACCTGCCTCCTGAGTCCGGCAGCGTGCAACATTGCGACAAGCACAGGTTTGGCAGAGAGGAGATATTTGGCTCATAGCTAACTAATTTGCTTAATCCAATTTCCTTTATTATTCCCATTCTTGTTACTGTAAAAGATAAACTAAACTTCAAATACATAAAGATTTGATGAGTTAATTAAACTGAATAGTTTAGCTGAGTAGGCGGCGGAATAATATATACCAATATTTATACTAAACTCTCAATTATTTGCTGATATATTTTGTGCAATCAAGCAAAATAATCAGAAGTTAGATAAATAATTTCAGTTACAGAAAAAAGCTAGATATTGGCTAGAATAGAAATAACTTTTCTCTTGATTAATTAAGAGTAAATACATCTCTTTTAAAAAGGAATTTAGCCTCAATAAACAACAAAAACTCTCAAAAAAGTTAGTAATATAGCAATCCAGTTTGATTTCTAAATTTATTTGTGTAAGAGGCAATAGGCAATAGTCATACCGAGTTGCGTTCAAAAATATTAGTTTTGGCAGGCAGGGGGAGCAGGGGAAGCAGGGGAGGCAGGGCTTTCAAGGGTAGGGAATTAAAAATCAGGCAGTAGAGAGGGTGATTTGAAAGACATTCATTTGTGGAGTCAAGGTTG
>NZ_JAVRBY020000063.1:0-38684 GCF_034531035.1 Nostoc sp. DedQUE02
TTAGAGCGAGTCCGCGTACTCCTTCGGAGAAGCAAGCTACGCGTAGCGTCTCGCAGAGAGCGTCGGCAGAAGGCAGGTGGTCACTGAGCGTAGCCGAAGTGGGGCAGTTTTCTTCCTGCTTTCCTTGATAAACTTGTTTGAGTAATAGCGGGTAATTTGGTGGACATGAGATAATCCGTTATTTTACCTTAAATTTGACAAAAATATCCGGTTAATCTGCCAAAATCTGGAAGAAAAGATCAACTTTTTCGAGATGAGGAGGCATTTGTGACTGATATACAAACTGGTCAAATGACTTGGCGACTACCAGGTTCCTCAGAATGCGCCTTACATTTGCGACATAATGCTTCAGAACCTTGGCGATCGTATAAAGAATTTCCACAATATGTTCTACCCGATCCGCCCGGTTTTTCTGAAGGATACGCTACATTTTTAGCGCTCCTGAAAAAGAACTGGCAGCCTTTATAAAGAGTGCTGAGTTGCTACTGAGTATTGAGTGTCCAATATGTGCGCTGATATCACTCTCGGCTAATAACTTGAAACTCAGCACCCTCTAAATACTCAGGCGTTGCAGAACGGTGGGATGAATTGAGACAAGCAGGGGAAGCAGGTGGTCACTGAATCTCGACTTCTCTACGAGACGCTACGCGAACGCTCGATTTCCGCGTAGCCGAAGTGGGGCAGGGGGCAGATGGTCACTGAATCTTGACTTCTCTACGAGACGCTACGCGAACGCTCGATTTCCGCGTAGCCGAAATGAGCCGAAGTGGGGCAGGGGAGGTTTAGAAGTTGTCAAATCATCCCGCTTTCTCTGCAATGCCTATACTCATTTTAGTTAAGCATTTAAACTCTCACGAGTTGTAGTGCGGGTGTAGGCGTTCCAAGCGTCAAGTTCTGAATATGGACGGCTGGCAAGCATAGCTTTAGTTGCTTCTGTGAGTCCTTGGGCAAGAGTAAAATCTGCTCCAGCGATACTTTGAAGATGCTCCATCTCTGCATCACTGAGATCAGTGGCTCGCAGGTCTGTATCCCGCAAATCGGCTCCAGTTAATCGAGCATTCCGCAAGCAAGCTCCTGTTAAATAAGCTTTTGTTAGGTCAGCCCCACTCAAAGCTGCACCTTGCAAATTAGCTCCTGTCAAATCAGCGCCACTCAAGTAGGCTCCACGCAGATTAGCACCTTGTAAATCTGCATCTCGTAAAGAAGCTGTATTCAGAAAAGCACCATTGAGATTAGCACCCGGCCCTACCGCTCCAGAAGCTTTGTAGTTATATTCTTGTGGCCATTTTGTTTGTGAATCATAACGTGCTACCTGGAGTTTAGTTCCCTCCAAATTTGCGCCACTGAGATTTGCTTGTTGGAGATCAGCACGGTTTAAATAAGCTCCCTGCAAATTAGCTCCACTTAAATCGGCTCCTCGCAGATTAGCGCCTCGCAAATCAGCCCCACTCAAATCGGCATTACTCAAAACCAAGCCACTGAGATCGGCTCCTAATAGCTTGGCTTTACCCAAGTTAGCTTGTCGTAAATCGACCTCTTTGAGATTAAATTCGTACAAATCTACTGAATCTAAGGGGATTCCGGCTTTGAGGGCTGTTAAGATTTCTAGAGTTGGGCTGGGGCGATCGCTTGTAATAAGTTGAATTTCACTATTTGTCATCAGCTGATTAAAATATCACTTTTGGAGTTATTCTACACTTTAGCTAAATCGGGACTTCATCTCATTAGTCAGTATTAATAAGCCCAAAATTTGATAAACGAGGTTTTAAAACAGATGCATATAATACCGCCTTTGACAATGATCGACTTCTTCCTTAAAAGTGAGGGAACATGGTTTACAGAACGCTCCGTTCATCATTTTGACTCGGCGGCAGATGAGTCAGGGGAGTCGAATTTGATTATTAAAGTTATGGCAAAAGATGATCCCAAAGTCCAAGAAGTTTGTAAAGCCCAAGGGATAGACCCAACTAAAGCAACAGGCGGTGCTAGCTTTGCATGGCAGGCTAACTTAGATACCAGGCTACCGAATAGCGATAATGCTGCCATTTTGGTTGATGTTCCCGACGAAACGAGGCGTTCTGGAAAACTAATCCGCAACCAAGGCTATGTTGAGAGCATTCCGGTTGTGAGCCGATATCGGTTTGCCGATGATGGAGTGCTGACCATTGATACAGACTATGACAATAATCAAGGTCAGGAACGTTGTTGGTTTGTTACGGATGATTTTCGTGTCCGGGTTAGTACAGTAAGAATGATGAACGGAGTCAATTTGATGACTTATTGTTCTGAGCGTCGCTGTATTTCCCAAGAAGTCTTGCAGCAAATGATCAGTCGGAATCATGCTAGGTAGGCAATAGGCAATGGGAAATAGGCAATAGGCAATGGGCAATGGGCAATATTACTAAACCCGCATTTCTCACAAGCTTGAGGGGATATTGGGCAGAGGGGCGGAGGGGCAGAGGGGCAGAAGGGCAGAGGGGATTGAACTTGGCACATTGAACTCTCCTCTGCTCCCCTGCTCCCCTGCTCCCCTGCTCCCCTGCTCCCCTGCTCAAGCGCAGGCTTATTCGAGATATGGTGATAAATCCGGGAAAACTCATGCCAATGCCCAATTCCCAATGCCCCATTAAGGAATGTTGCTTTGTTCCTCATAAATGAGACGTGCATGATTGCCATAACTTATTTTCATGCAAGGGTTAACAAATCATGTTCCATGTATAAACCTTTCCTGGAATTTTTAGAAAAAGAGCTATTTCATCGGTTTGATTTACAAAGCAGGGTCATTCCTCCTGGTTTGGAATTCAAAATTAGCGATCGCGGCAGAAACCCAGCAACCATTCGCAGTTGGTGTTACCAATCTCAAGAGTTGCGGAAAATTCGCTATACCTATATTGATGCTGGGGAAAGCGCTCAAATTTTTAACAGCGTGATTTATCCCAGTCATCACTACGATTTACCTCTGTTAGGAATTGATTTTTTATCCTTTGGTAAAGTCAAAAACCTGATTGTGCTTGATTTCCAGCCTTTATTTCAGGATGAAGATTATCAAAAAAAATATATAGTTCCCCTAAAATCTCTCCATGATAAATACCCGGATTTGGCGCAAAACTTAGAAATGAAGTTTTACGATGCCAACCAGTATTTTTCTAAATACCTATTGTTTGCCAAAACCGACCCTGAAACAGTGGCAACGCGAGTCTTTGAAGCTTTTCAGGATTATTTAAACTTGTATTGGCAAATGTTAGCAAATGCCCAACCGCTCCAAGACCCTGAAGATATCCAGCGAATTGTCAAAGCCCAAAAAGACTATGATCAATATAGTGCAGACCGCGATCCAGCATCTGGTTTGTTTAGCAGTTACTTTGGTCATGAATGGGCAGAGCGCTTTCTCCATGAATTCTTATTTGAAGATGCTGTTCCCCTAGCAGTTAGTGGTAGCAAAAGATAACCATCGTTGGGCACTTGTACTGAGCGACTTGCCCTGAGCGCAGTCGTTGGCGCAGCCTCTCGTAGAGAAGGGAGCCGAAGTATGGGGCATTGGGGATTATGAATTTGGAGCGAAGCGACGTGACACTGTATCAGCCATTTCTCGATTATGCGATCGCCTACATGCGATCGCGCTTGGATTTACAACCCTATCCTATCCCCACTGGATTTGAATCTAAGAGTGCTGTTGTGGGCAAGGGAAAGAATCAAGAAGAGGTTGTCACCACCAGTTATGCTTTTCAAACTGCAAAATTGCGGCAAATTCGCGCAGCTCACGTACAGGGTGGCAATTCGCTGCAAGTGTTGAATTTTGTGATTTTCCCGCGCCTCAATTACGATTTACCCTTTTTTGGCGCAGATTTGGTGACATTACCAGGAGGACATCTAATTGCTTTGGATATGCAGCCCCTATTTCGCGATGATCCAGCATATCAGGCAAAATATACTGAACCAATTCTGCCGATTTTCCACACTCATCAACAGCATCTATCTTGGGGAGGAGATTTTCCTGAAGAAGCACGCCCCTTTTTCTCTCCCGCTTTTTTATGGACTCGTCCCCAAGAAACTGCTGTCGTAGAAACTCAGGTGTTTGCCGCTTTCAAAGACTATTTGAAAGCTTATCTAGATTTCGTAGAACAATCAGAAGCTGTAACAGATTCTCAAAATTTAGTAGCCATTGAGCAAGCCCAACTGCGATACCTGCGATATCGGGCTGAAAAAGACCCAGCGCGAGGAATGTTTAAACGCTTCTATGGTGCGGAATGGACTGAAGAGTATATCCACGGCTTTTTATTTGACCTAGAGAGAAAATTAACAGCTATTAACTAGAGGCTTTTTGAGAGCGATCAGTGCTGATACCATTTTGCAATTATATGTAGTATTTCTTCCCCTGCCTCCCCTGCTTCCCCTGCTCAAGAACAGGCTGTCAAAACTAATATTTTTGAACGCAACTTGGTATGAGTACCTCGTTACTGAAGACTCATTCAAGTCACGTTAAACTAGGAAAATAATCTAAGTTATACCAATTCAAAAAATCTTTGCGACATGATACGCTGACGCGCACCTTCCCCAATGGCTTGGGAAGTGTTGGCAAGTATTATTTATATGTATTGCATTCTTTTTCAAATTGGTATTAGCTGTACTTAAACTAGTTTATCTTCATAATGGTTTCCACCTTTCCCAATCCCGCTTCTGTTGACCTATCTCGCATCCGACTTTCAATCCGCTCATTGCAACCGCAATTAATAGAGTGGCGGCGGCGATTGCATCAACAACCAGAGTTGGGTTTTCAAGAAAAACTAACGGCTGAGTTTGTATCACAAAAGCTGCAAGAATGGGGAATTGATCATAAAACTGGCATTGCTCACACTGGCATTGTTGCCACCATCAAAGGTAAAGGGCAAGATTCAGAAACAATCCAAAATCCAAAAGTTTTAGCGATTCGTGCGGATATGGATGCTTTGCCAATTCAAGAACTCAACGAAGTTCCGTACAAATCGCAGCATGATGGAGTGATGCACGCTTGTGGACATGATGGACATACAGCGATCGCTTTAGGTACAGCTTATTATCTCCAGCAGCATCGCCAAGACTTCTCCGGTACGGTGAAAATTATCTTTCAGCCAGCAGAAGAATCACCAGGAGGTGCAAAGCCGATGATTGAAGCTGGAGTCCTGAAAAATCCTGATGTTGACGCGATTATTGGTTTGCACTTGTGGAATAATTTACCTTTGGGTACAGTAGGTGTGCGTGCTGGAGCCTTAATGGCGGCTGTAGAATCCTTTAACTGCACAATTTTGGGTAAAGGTGGACACGGCGCACTACCCCATCAAACTGTTGACTCCGTTGTTGTTGCTGCCCAAATCGTAACTGCTTTGCAAACCATTGTTGCTCGAAATGTTAATCCCATTGATTCAGCAGTAGTGACAGTGGGCGAACTTCATGCGGGAACCAAGCATAATGTGATTGCTGATACAGCTAGAATGAGCGCTACTGTCAGGTATTTTAATCCTAGTTTGAAAGGCTTTTTCAACCAGCGTGTCGAGCAGATTATTGCTGGAATTTGTCAGAGTCATGGTGCAAATTATGACTTAGAATACTGGCCACTTTATCCACCAGTAATTAATGATATGAAAATAGCAGAACTGGTGCGAACTGTGGCAGAAGAAGTGGTAGAAACTCCTATAGGTATTGTGCCAGAATGCCAAACTATGGCTGCTGAAGACATGTCATTTTTCTTAGAAGAGGTTCCTGGTTGTTATTTCTTCCTGGGTTCTGCTAACCCAGCGAAAGACTTAGCATATCCCCATCATCATCCCCGGTTTGATTTTGACGAAACCGCCTTAGCAATGGGTGTAGAAATATTTATTAGATGCGTGGAAAAGTACTTTGTTGCAACTTAATAAGTAGAAGGACTAAATTAAACCTAACTCGATCTGGCCGGGTTTCGACTGCGCGGAAGTTGAATCTCGACTCACAACGACAAGCTCAGTGCAAGTCGCTCGATTACCGCGTAGCGATGCACTGAGCGTAGTCGTTGTGTCGAAACTCAACCCTCAAGGAATAACCTTACCGAGCATTGAGCGAAGTCGAAATGCGTCTTCTAAATAATTGTGTCCACCTACTTATCAAGTTCGGCTAATTAGTTACACAAACCACATCTGTGCAAAAATCGGAAAACTTTCTTTTCCCCAGCAAGAACTGCGGTTTTAATGATACAGCAGATTTCAAGGAAAGTGAGGTACACAAACTCGTCTCTGTTACCCAGGTATAAAGCGTGTTTTACTCCTGAATACAGAATTCAGAATTCTGAATTCTGTATAATGTCTAATTCCTGACTACTGGTTTTTGTTTATTACTAACCTCTAAAGGCAAGAAAATCGTCAAAACTTCTCCGTAATGTGGACGCTGACGTACAATCAGTTTGCCACCGATCGCCTGAAACAAATGCTTGGTTGCGGCCATATTCAAACTAATCGTACCTGTTTCTGGTTGGAACATCAGCAATTGACCAAGAGCTTTGCGAATTGGTGGCGTTGCAGGTATGGCCGCTTTATTGGAATCTTTGCACCCAAATTGAGGCGATAATTGTAACTTTAGTTGATCTCCAGCCGGAATAACTTGTACTTGAATGTGGCTACCAGCAGGTAAGCTGCGAGTGAAATTCTCGATCAAACCAGTGAGTACCCGATCTAGCATCATAGGATTGCTCACCACTGTTGGTAGTTGCTGGGGTAAAACAACATTTAAAGTTAAATTCCGCCGATGCGCTGCTTGTTCCCAACGGGGAATACTTTGCTCCAACACTTGATCCAAAGACATCGGCGTAAGTTGAGTTTTTGAGGATTTTGCTGAGGCAGTAGTTTCCAGTTCTGCTGCTTTAAAGAGCAATTCCATACGGTCAATTTGTTCGGTACACTCGTGATCGATAACTTTTAAGCGATTGATCACACTAGCATCTAAGTCTCGCCGCTTCAATAGCAGACGAGTCATGGTGCGAATAGTTGTTAAAGGTGTGCGGACTTCGTGAGCAAAGGCTTGGAGCAATTCTACATCAGGATTTGGGGATTGCGGATTGGGCATCGCTTCGGCTTTGCTCAGGGCAAGTGGACATTGAGCATTGGGGAAAACTTTTCTTCCCTGCTCCCCTGCTCCTCTGCTCCCCCGGTTACTGAGCGGCTTGCCCTGAGCAAAGCCGTTGGCGCAGCCTCTCGTAGAGAAGGGAGTCGAAGTATGCTCCCCTGCTTCTTCCCCAGTCCCTAGTAAACAGTCTTTAGTTTCTTCTGGTTCTGTTAATTTTTGAAGCAACAACTGGCTAAACTGAATCATGATGCGGTAGTCTGGTGCTACCGGGGAATACTGTTCTACTAATGCGTCTAAGCGGGCAAAAAATTCTGGATTAGCCAGCATTACCCTTGCTCCTAGCGATCGCCAAGCCTGCTGCACTACTTCTGGTTCAAAAGAAAATGCAAAGGTTTTTTTACCGTTTTTGTGGCTTGCTAAAACTAGTACTAATCTAAATTTATCTGTAAAAACTAAGCAAAACTGTTCTGCACCCAGGGGATCGGCGGGTAGTAAGGGAAGTACCGATTCGTGGGGAGCAATTTCTTCATTGACAGCCGCATTAGCATAGTCCACTTCAGGCATCGCACCTGGCATCTGAAATGGCATCAACGCCAAAGGATTAAATGGTTTTGCTGTAAAAGTTACTGTTTGTAAACATTGAGTCAGTTTTGGCTGACTAAATAAGGGTGCTGGTGCAGCTAAAACTAATCCTTGGGTTGTGTCAACTGAACTAGCTGCTAAAGTATTTAATAGCAAATGTTCTGTCGCTGCGAGGCTGACACGCCACTGCTGCTCTGCTTTAGCAGGTGAACATTCTGCCACACTTGATTGATTTTCAGCCAAGATTTCGCTCAGGCTTGGCAATATCCATTTGTACACAGGCTTTCACCCCTTAATTCAAGAGCGACTAACAGCGTCTAGGGTAGACATTTCACTACTACCTAAGAGGTTATAGCTATTTGTGTACTGACAACAGTCGTAGAACCGAACAATTCGGGCGCAATTTCCCCTATAACTGCGATGTCTACGATGGTCACTGAGCTTTGTCGTTCGCGCACTTGTACTGAGCGAAGCCGAAGTAGCGTCTCGTAGAGAAGTGCGGGCTATTCGGCACGCAGTTAGGGGTTGAAAAATACTTGCGCTGACTTTTACCGATAGCTATGGCGATCGCAAATTAATGATTGTGCTGATTTTGCTGCTCGAATCGGGATTGTAATTATAAACTCTGCACCTTGTCCCGGTGATGAAATACATTGCAAAGATCCACCATGTTTGTCAGTAACAATCTGGTAACTTATTGATAATCCCATACCAGTCCCTTTACCAACTGGTTTCGTAGTGAAAAAAGGATCAAATAAACGCGACTGGATTTTTTCTGGAATTCCCACCCCATTATCAGCAATCCGAATAATCACATTTTCATTTACCTGTTCACAAGAAATGCGAATCAAGGGATTTGGACAAAGTTCTTTTGGGAAACAATCTTCTAAAGCATCGATTGCATTTGCCAAGAGGTTCATAAATACCTGATTCATTTGTCCTGCAAAACACGGAATTTGAGGTATTTCACCATATTCTTTCACCACTTTAATCTCAGGGCGATTATTTTGGGGCTTGAGTCGGTGTTGTAAAATTAACAGGGTACTGTCGATTCCTTCATGGAGATCAGCCGTTTTAAACTCAGCTTCATCCAAACGAGAGAAAATTCGCAGACTGAGAACAATTTCTCGGATGCGTTTAGCCCCCATCTTCATTGAGGTTAACATCTTAGGCAAATCTTCTGTTAGGTACTCAATATCTGCTTCTTCGCTAGCATTTTTAATTTCTGGCTCTGGGTTAGGATAATAATTTTGATAAAGCTTAATTAATAGCAGCAACTGTTGAGTATAATCATCAGTGTGTTGGAGGTTGCCGTAGATAAAATTAACCGGATTGTTGATTTCATGAGCAACTCCCGCCACTAGTTGACCCAGACTCGACATTTTTTCCGATTGAACTAATTGGATTTGGGTTCTTTTCAAGTCTTTCAAAGCTTGCTGAAGTTCGGCTTCTGCCTGTAGGCGCTCGGTAATTTTGTCTTGTAATTGTTCGTTAGCATTGACCAACTCATTTCTAGAATATTGGAGATCGTCTGCCATTTTGTTGAACGAGGTAGCTAACTCTCTAATCTCATAGGGGGAGTGAATATTAACTCTGGTATCCAGTTTTCCTTCAGCCAGATTCATCACAGCTTGCTGGAGTTGTTTAATCGGTTTGGAAATCCTTAGGGAAAGCAGATAACCTCCTGCTAAGGCAAATATGCCACATCCCAAACTGATGACAGAGGTAACAACAATATTTTTATAGGCTGTTGCTAATGCTGCCTTATAAAGTGGTGTATATTCCAAAATTACTGCACCAATTGTTTCACCATTTCTAGTCTTAAAAGCAACAGCAATCAATTGAATCCCATTTGGGTATTCAGGACTGGCCTCAATGTAGGTTCTTGGTATCCCATCTTGAATAGTTTTACCAACTTCATTATTGCGATCGTGATCTAATCGCGTACCGATATCTTCTGTAATTACATCTGCCAGAATGATTTTATTACGGTCTACAATCTCCAGATCGCGCTGACGTTGCTTGTGTAGCGATTGAACGTGCTCTTGCAAATGAGCTAACATTTTATCTGGCGATCGCATTTGGTGCTGTTCAAGCTCATGACTGACGAAATATCCCAATAGCCCAGCAACTTCTTCGGCCTCTTGTTGAGCAAGATACTTAGCTATCTTCAATTGTTGATGAGCACTAATCGCACCAACAATTCCTGAGAGAGTAGCCATTCCGAGAATACCCAAAATTAATTTTTGACTAATTTTCATTCCTTACCCAAAACCTCAAGTGCTGGCTACTGTGTTAATTAATTTCTGGGGAGTTTGCCCTTTTCCTAAAATTCCCACATGTGTGCCGGAAAGCTACAGAGTCCGCAACCATTAGCCAAATCTTTAACCTGAGTCTATTTTGGCGATGTCGTTAGGTGTAGCTCGTCATGGCGATCGCATTTTTTGAGTAGATTAACAATAGACCATCTCAAAGGCAATTTATGACTTCTTTTAATTCAGTTGAAGATTTGGTACTAGTTGCTGGTGCGACTGGTGGAGTCGGGCAACTAGTAGTAGGCAAGTTACTAGAAAAGGGTTTGAAAGTTCGCGTTCTGACACGCAATGCCGCAAAAGCCGAAGAAATGTTTAACCACAGAGTAGAAATTGCCGTTGGTGACATCCGCCAGCCAGCTACACTGCCAGCCGCAACCCAAAATGTCACCCACATCATAAATTGCACCGGAACCACTGCCTTCCCCTCTGCGCGATGGGAGTTTGAGCAATCCCCAAACTTGATTGAATGGGGAATTATTTTCCTTAACCCTAAATCTAGTGAAGCAAAAGCGAAGAATAGTCCGGCAAAGGTCGATGCCCAAGGTGTGAGCAACCTAGTAGCAGCAGCACCCCAGAATTTGAAGCGGTTCGTTTTCGTCTCTTCTTGCGGAATTGAACGTAAAAATCAGTTTCCTTTTAGTGTTCTTAATGCTTTTGGCGTGTTGGATGCCAAACAGAAGGGCGAAGAGTCCATTCTCAACTCAGGATTACCCTACACCATTATCCGTCCAGGACGCTTGATTGACGGGCCATATACTTCATACGACCTCAACACCCTCCTGAAGGCAAAAACTGGAGGTAAATACGGAGTGGTAGTAGGCACTGGAGATACACTTTCGGGTGATACCAGCCGGATTGATGTAGCAAACGCTTGTGTAGAATGCCTTTTACACCCAAGTAGTTCCAGGAAAATTTTTGAAATAGTCAACCAGGGACAAAGACCGCCTGCAATTAACTGGGAAACTCTTTTCTCTGGACTTAAGTAAGTGCTGAGTTTTAGTGCGGGCTACCCCTACGCACCCTTTAATTTTGTTCTATTCTCAGTACTTTTGTAACTTATTACCTCTAAAGGCGGCAAACACGACTCTACCGTTACGGTTCACCCTAATTACTGAAAGTATTAATTCCCATACATTAGACAGAGTGAAGGCAATAAATCCATGAAATAACTAAAAAAACTGTTTAGTTAGTTTAACCGTCCTAAGCAAGGTTCGGGAAACCACCCTTCATGGACTGGCTAACACTAAGCTTCAGTATATATATCAGCATATCTGGAGTTTTAACCCCAGAAAAGCCAAAACAAAGGTATCCATGCTGAACTGGCTGATTTATTGACCCTGTTGGTTCAAATTTTAGTCCTTTATTATTCTCATTCATTCATTTGTAGTTATACGGAGCCAGCACCTAAAATGGCAAAAGTAGTTGGAATTGACTTAGGAACAACGAACTCCTGCGTGGCAGTAATGGAAGGTGGTAAACCCACAGTAATTGCTAATGCTGAAGGTTTTCGGACAACGCCATCAGTAGTCGCATTTGCGAAAAATGGCGACACCTTGGTTGGACAAATCGCCAAACGCCAAGCGGTGATGAACCCCGAAAATACGTTTTACTCAGTCAAACGCTTTATCGGTCGCCGCTACGATGAAGTTGGTAACGAAGCTACGGAAGTTTCTTACAAAGTCCTCAGCAGTAACGGCAATGTCAAATTAGATTGTCCGATAGCTGGTAAACCGTTTGCTCCTGAAGAAATTTCTGCAAAAGTTCTTCGCAAACTAGTTGAAGATGCCAGCAAATACCTTGGTGAAACTGTTACCCAAGCTGTAATCACCGTTCCCGCATACTTCAACGACTCGCAACGCCAAGCGACAAAAGACGCTGGTAAAATTGCCGGGATTGAAGTTCTGCGGATTATCAACGAGCCGACAGCTGCATCTCTGGCTTATGGATTTGACAAGAAGAGTAACGAAACCATTCTCGTATTTGACCTTGGTGGTGGTACCTTCGACGTATCCGTGCTGGAAGTAGGAGATGGAGTTTTTGAAGTACTAGCCACATCTGGGGATACCCACCTTGGTGGTGACGACTTCGATAAAAAGATAGTTGACTTCTTAGCTGAGAAGTTCAAGAAAGCCGAAGGCATTGACCTACGGAAAGACAAACAAGCTTTACAACGTCTGACTGAAGCCGCAGAAAAAGCCAAAATTGAGCTTTCTAGCGTTAGCCAAGCAGAAATCAACCTACCATTTATCACCGCAACTCAGGATGGGCCCAAGCACCTGGATACAACCCTGACTCGCGCTCAGTTTGAAGAACTTTGCTCTGACTTAATCGACCGTTGCCGTATCCCTGTGGAAAACGCCCTCCGGGATGCCAAGTTAACCAAAGGCGATATTGATGAAGTGGTCTTAGTTGGTGGTTCTACCCGGATTCCCGCAGTCCAACAGATTGTGAAGCAGGTATTGGGTAAAGACCCCAACCAAAGCGTTAACCCTGATGAAGTCGTAGCAGTTGGTGCAGCTATTCAAGCTGGGGTACTGGCTGGTGATGTAACTGGCATCTTGCTGTTAGACGTGACACCGCTATCTTTGGGTGTGGAAACATTGGGCGGCGTGATGACCAAAATTATCCCCCGCAACACTACAATTCCCACCAAGAAATCGGAAGTCTTCTCCACTGCTGTGGATGGACAAACGAATGTAGAAATTCACGTCCTCCAAGGTGAACGCGAATTCTCTAACGATAACAAGAGTTTGGGAACCTTCCGGTTGGATGGTATTCCTCCTGCACCACGTGGCGTTCCTCAAATTGAAGTGGTCTTCGATATTGACGCTAACGGTATTCTTAACGTCACCGCTAAGGATAAAGGCACTGGTAAAGAACAGTCCATCAGCATCACCGGCGCTTCCACTCTGGATAAAAATGATGTTGACCGGATGGTAAGAGAAGCTGAACAAAACGCTTCATCTGACAAAGAGCGGCGTGAGAAGATTGAACGCAAGAACCAAGCCGATTCTTTAGCATACCAAGCTGAAAAGCAGTTACAAGAATTGGGCGATAAAGTTCCCTCTGCTGATAAGACCAAGGTCGAAGGTTTAGTGAAAGAACTGCGGGAAGCAGTTGCTAAAGAGGACGATGAGCAAATCAAGAAGCTCACTCCAGAATTACAACAAGCGTTATTTGCCGTTGGTAGCAATATCTATCAACAAGCTGGTGGTGGTGCTGCACCAGGTGCAGAACCTCAAGATGGCGATGGCGGTTCCACATCTAGCTCTGGTAGTGGCGACGATGTGATTGACGCTGATTTTACAGAGAGCAAATAATTTCCTTACTTCTTTTGGGAAGATTAGTTAGTCTCACCCCATATTACCCACTCAGGCAAATGCCTGGGTGGGGATTTTTTTTTAAGAGTTAGGAGTTAATAATTATATAAAGTCTGGTTAATCCCTGATGCCACAATACGGTTCCAATACTGCTCAGGTTTTGGATTTTAAACTGGAATTTGGTTTTGGGAAAAGGTTAAAGGGTAAAGGTTAAAGGTTTTTTCTTTCCCCTTTTCCCGTTAACCGACAAGTATTGAATACGGTTCAGTTAAGGCTGAAACTTTTTATCAATTGCCGTAGGCTACCACAGAGGCGCAGAGAACACCGAGAGAAGAAAGAAATGTTTAACTGAACTGGATTCTTTTATGACATATCCACAAGCACCTTGGACACTTCAAGGCTACGGTATCCAAATTCTGCATTTGGTAAATATTGACCAAGTGCGCCCTTTGATTCCCTTAGAGTTAGAAATTATTTCTGTATGGCCTGGTAAAACCCTCGGTAGCGTGTATTTATCTCATTACGGGTCAGGCTCAGTACTGGAGTATAGTGAGTTAATTGTTGTCCCAGCTTTGGTTAATTACCAAAGTAAATTCGGCCCTTGGATTTCCCACATTTATGTAGATAATCCTGATTCGGTCGCTGGTGGTCGAGAAATTTGGGGACTACCAAAGGAACTAGCTGAGTTTACTTGGGAACAAGGAAAGTATGTTACTGTGCATCAGGAAAACCGGAAGTTGTGTAGTCTTAAGTATAATCAACAAAGCTTGGCATGGAGGCAGCCCTTAAGTATCTCTAGTTTCAGCGCTAAGGGTACTGATTTGCTAATATTCTCTGCTGAATTTGAGTCTCTGTTGGGTTTGATTGGTTCTAAGTTAGAAATCCCCGTCGAAAGTCCTTTTTCTGGAATCGGTTTAGATCGTCCTTGGTTAACTGTGCGTTGTGAGCAGTTGAGTGTGCGGATTGATGCACCAAAAGTGGTAGCTCAATCAAGTTTAGATTTTCGGCGTTGCTGATTCCATGTATGAAAACGATTTTGCATAATACCAAAATCCTTGTAGAGACGTAGCACTGCTACGTCTCTACATCTAGATTCATACTTCAATTCAGCAACGCCAGATTTTCGATAAATGATTTAAAGCTGCTATAACTTTGTATCCACCCTCTTGCGCTAAAGTTGCATAATAACGTGCATCTAAAGCCAGGAGGAAAGTAGTTGTGAAAGCAGTCTTGATGACAGCAGCTGGCAGTCCCGAAGTTCTGCAAGTACAGGATGTGCCAAACCCTGCTGTTCCTGTTGGGAATACTGAACTTTTAGTGCGTTTGGTGGCGGCTGGTATTAACCCGATTGACACTAAACTTCGGAGTCGAGGCAGTTTCTACCCTGATCGCACGCCGACAATTTTAGGATGCGATGGTGCAGGGATTGTGGAAGCAGTGGGTGCTGGTGTTCAGCGTTTTCGCGTAGGTGATGAAGTATATTTTTGCTATGGCGGTTTGGGCGCACACCAAGGCAATTACGCTGAATATAACGTTGTGGATGAGCGGTTTGTAGCACGTAAACCCGCCTCTATCTCCTTTGCCGAAGCCGCAGCAGCGCCTTTAGTATTAATCACCGCCTGGGAAGCTTTATACGAACGGGGACGATTAGAACCTGGGGAACGGGTTTTGATTCATGCGGGTGCTGGTGGTGTTGGTCATGTAGCAATTCAATTGGCGAAACTCAAAGGTGCTACTGTTTCTACCACAGTCAGTTCTGAGGAAAAAGCTAATTTCGTCAAAGAACTCGGTGCCGATCGCGTAATTTTTTACAAGCAAACAGACTTTGTGCAAGCGGTATTAGATTGGACTGGTGGTGAAGGCGTAGACTTGGCTTTTGATACCATAGGCGGCGAAACCTTTCAGAAAACCTTCCCCGCAGTGCGAGTCTATGGCGATATTGTCACAATTCTCGAACCAGATGCCAATACTGTTTGGAAAACTGCTAGAACTCGCAACCTCCGCATTGGTTTAGAATTAATGCTGACACCAGCCTTGCTAGGATTACAAGATAGTCTCCACCATCATGCAGAAATTCTCGAACAATCTACCACCTGGATCGATGAAGGCAAATTAAAAATCCATGTGAGTCACAAGTTTCCCTTAAAAGAAGCAGCTAAAGCGCACCAACTGATTGAAAGCGGTACTGTGACGGGTAAAATTGTTCTGCTGATTAGCGACGAATGAGCAAACAATTTGCATAAATTATTTTTTAAACGCAGAGGCACGCAGAGGTTAAACGCAAAGGTACACAGAGGAGTTTCTCTGCGTACCTCTGCGCTTCCCTTAGCGTTCCTTTGCGTTTTACTTCTCCTCCTCCCCCTACCAGCTTCGGCAGCACAAACACAACCAGAACGCACACCCTTAACCCTAGAATTATTGCAAGAACGACTACGCACACCCATACTCCGCGAAGGAAATTTGACCGTAGATTTGCAAAAAATGGTGATTGATTTGCGCCCAGAAAATGCCAGCTTTCGTGATGCTTTTTACCAATTGCTGCGAAAAGAACTCGGTACAAAACCTCTGGGTTTAGACCTCAGCTATGCTTTGATTCTGGGGGATTTTGTGGGCAGCGATTTGGGTTTGAGAACACCTTTGTATGCTGCTACGATGTCTGGCGACAAGGCGCGAGGCATCTACGCACCCATTTTTACTGCTACTGAACAAGAAGAACTAGAAGATTTACGTTTCGTTTGTCTAGAGTCACTAGCTACCGTTTTACCTAATTCTAAAGATTGTCGATCGCTTCTAGGAACTGAGTCAACTCCATCCAGTGAAATCACCGTCTTTCGTGGTGTTTTGACACTGGTGCAAACTCGCTTTAATGGCGAAGTGAAGTTCTCTAATACATTTTTTCTTCAGTCTGTGGATGCCCAAGGTGCAACTTTTCTCCAACCCACTAATTGGACTGAAACTAGATTCGCTCGTTCTGTTAGTTTCACCAGTGCTAACTTCCAGCAAGCAAGCAATTTTCAGAGCAGTATTTTTTTTGAAAAAGCTAATTTTAAAAAAATCAAATTTCAAGAACTCGCTGATTTTCAAGGCAGTTTATTTAAAAAAATTGTCAACTTTAACCAAGCAATTTTTAAACAGCTAGCTAAATTCAGTAGCGTGCAATGGCAAGGAAATACCGATTTTTCTGATGTGTACTTTGCCAATCAAGTCCAATTTACTAAAGCAAATTTTAATCAGTTCCTCCTTTTAACAGAAGCTACTTTTGAGCAAGCTGTAAGTTTTCGAGAAGTGGAGTTTAACCAATTGGTAAATCTGCGAGGTGCAAACATTCTTAACCAAGCAGATTTTAGTGATGCCAGGTTTAGTACGGAAGCTTGTTTAAGTGTACCTGGTTTAACTTTTAACTCTAACCAAGCGAAAATTTTAGGTAATCCCGGTCAGATTGGGAAGATGTTCTGTATCCCAACATTGCAAGGTAATCAAAACATCTTGCGGAATTTGGGGCAAAATTTCCGTCAGCAACAACAAGTAGCCGATGCTAATGAACTGGAATACACAAAACAACGACTGCGGTTAATAGAGTTTGGCCGTCGTCTGACAGCTACAAATATTAATAGTGCAAGTATTGCAAGTTTGATTAACCTGGGTTTTTCTGCAACTCAAGCTGATGCGATCGCCCAGCGTCGTCTGGTAAAATCCTTTCGCAACAGTAATGAGTTACTCACCATAGCAGACATCGATTTAGAAAAATATACTCAACTGAGCGATCGCTTAATTGTTAGCGAAACCCTTTCTATTGTTGGCTGGTTACTGCAAGCTTGGAGTTGGTTGGCGTTGAGTGTGTTGCTGTTGTTGAGTGGCTATGGGACAAATTTTTGGTTAGTCTTTGGCGTGGGAGGATTAGCGATCGCTTATTTCGGCTTACTATTTTGGTTAGTGGATCGCTATCGTCGGCTGCATCCGGTACCAATTATTCCCACATCCTACGAAACCATTTCGATATTAGTCAGTTTTAGCGTTTTAGAATTCTTCAGCTTACTAGCAATATTTCGCAATGCTGAACAACCTTGGCTGACATTAGGATGTCTTTTGATAATTATTGTCCCCGTCCCAATGGCTTTATTAATCCGACTTTACCAACAAGGTCGTTATCATGACTTAATGGACGTTTCTTACTTTACAGAAGACGGCACATTTCGCCAGTTACGATTGTTGATTGGGCGTTTGCCAGTGATACCAAGGAATCAGACATTTCGGGAACGATATATGCCCTTGTTAGGCGATCGCCGTTGGAACTGGCTCAACTATTATGATTTTAGTCTCAACAATCTAGTTAAATTAGGATTTAATGATATTCGCCTACGAGATGAACATTTACCAGGTATTATCTCTGCACTTGCTTGGTATCAATGGAGTTTGGGTTTAATTTACATCACACTGGTTTTGTGGACACTTTCGCGTACAATTCCGGGGTTGAATTTGCTGATTTATCTGAAGTAGCTGATTATGTGATTAGATAACAGCAATAAATTTATTAACCGTAAATCCAGCAGTACAAATGAAACTACGCAATAGTAAACCAAGTTCTGCACGAACTAGAAGACAAGCTGCGATCGCGTCCTTAATATTTTCTGTCGAAGTGAGTCGAGATTCAGAGGCAGGAGGCAGAAGGCAGAAGGTAAAACTATTGCTATTTTTAGCATTCACGCTTTAAAGATGTCCTAACATTAGTGACTACCGCTATAACTCATCAAGTCAAGTTTAAATTAATAGTTAAGCAAGTTCGTAGTAAGGACTTTAGTCCTTATTTTCTCAGCACTAAAGTGCTTACTACAAACTTTCAAAATTTATCAAGCAATCATTCCCTCTTCGATGTTATCTGTGCCAGGGCGAGTCTCGTCGAGATTTTCTGGTAGAAATCCACCTGCTTGCATTTTCCATAATCTATAGTAAGCACCGCCGAGTGCCAGCAGTTTGGCGTGAGAACCATCTTCGATAATTCGACCTTTGTCGAACACCAGAATTCTATCTAGATGGACAATGGTAGATAATCGATGAGCTACCACGATGACCGTTTTGCCATTCATTGCTAAGTCGAGGGTATCTTGGATCGCTTTTTCGGTGATTGAATCGAGGCTAGAGGTGGCTTCATCTAAAATCAGGATGGGCGCGTCTTTGAGAATTACCCGCGCGATCGCAATGCGCTGTCTTTGCCCTCCAGACAACTTGACACCACGTTCGCCCACTAGAGAATTGTAACCATCCTGACTTTGAATGATGAAATCGTGAGCATTAGCCTTTCGCGCCGCCTCGAACACTTCCTCATCGGTTGCATCTAAGCGTCCGTAACGAATATTTTCTAGCAGCGTGCGATGGAACAGAGACGGATCTTGGGGAATCAAGCTGATTTGGGCGTGTAGTGCATCCTGAGTCATGTCTCGAATATCGACCCCATCAATAATAATCTGTCCAGATTGGGGGTCGAACAAACGCAGAATTAGATTGACAAAGCTAGATTTTCCAGAACCAGAGAAGCCCACTAATCCAACACGCTGTCCCGCTTGGATGGTGACAGAAAGGTTGGTGAAAACTTTCTTCTCATTTGAGTAGTTGAAATTTACCCGCCGAAATTCAATTTTACCTTGGGTAATTGAGTGGGCGATCGCGCGATCGCGATCAATCAACTCGTGGGGTTGAACGATGGTGAAAACACCATTGGCGACATTTCCAATATGTTCAAAAAATTCCAGAAAGCGGCGGCTCAAATTCCGGGCTTCACTGATAATCAACAGTGATAAGCTGGTTGCTACAACAAAGTCAGCAGTTGCAATCTTTCCTTGACTCCAGAGAGAGAGCGAGTAATACAGTGTGCTGATTTTTAGAATGGCTGCTGAGATAAACTGAAACCAGCGAATTCGCTCTGAGTACCAGTTGGATTCTCTCACGTGTTTGAGTTCGCGCCTTAATTGCTCATTTAAATAGCGTCGTTCAAAACCGAAGCGAGCAAATAGTCGGCTACTAGTGAGATTTGTGACTGTATCTACAATGATGCCAGTTGTCTCACTCCTGGCGGCTGCGGCTTTCCGGGAGTAAAATCGGCAGCGAGTTGCCAGCCAGAACGAAATACTGATGAAAAGAACTGCCCATATTCCCACGAGTGCAGCCAGTGGAGGATAGGCGCGATACAGTATTGTCGTGGCGACGGAATACACAACAATTACTGGCATAAATTCAGTAATCATCATTTGCATCGTCTGGGTAACACCCAGAGAAGTTTCGCTAATCCGATGTGCTAATGCCCCGGAAAAACTGCTGCTTAAGTAGCGATGTGAATGGTGCTGTAAATAGGCATATAGCGATCGCACAATGTGCTGTCGGTGGATGGGATGGAGAATCGTTTGCAAGAGTCCAGCCGATCGCCCAAATACCACTTCACCCACACTCAAGCCGATGAATAACATCAGGGGTTGCTTCATAGCATCAAAAATCGGCTTGCTGTCGCCGGTCGATCGCGTCACGCCGCGAATGATCTCGCCAATAGCATAAGGCAACATAATGCCACAAGTTGCGTGTACGATCTCTAGGATCACCATTAACACATACCACCAGCGAAACTGGTTAACAAAATAGCAAATGAACCTGAATGGAGTTGATGGCAAATCTGGTGCATCAGGGGCACGTTGAAAGGATTTAGATTGTCTAGCTTTTTTCGTCATTTGTTATTCGCTGCGTCCCTAGTAGTTCGCCAAGTGAACTTGGTGGGGTAAAGGGTAAAGGGGAATGGGGAAAGGTTTTAAATCCCTTCCCCTTTCCCCAGCTCTCATCCAGCATTTTTGGGTTGCCAGACTACTAATTTCTAACGAAGAGAATCTCCTCTTCGGTATTCGGCTGTTATATCGTCTAACTTTTGTTTCAAATTGTCGTCAAGTTTTAGTTCTACCGCTTTGAGGTTGTCGGCAAGTTGTTCTGGACGGCTAGCGCCAATGATGGGGGCAGTGATAATGGGATTAGATAAAACCCAAGCTACTGCTAGGGTGGTGAGGGAAAATCCGGCGAGATCGGCTACCGTGCGTAAATCTTCAACAGTATTAAATTCGCGATCGCGCCAGTAGCGTTCTTGATAACGTTCTGCGGCAGCACCTAACGTAAAACGCGTACCTGATGTGGGGCCTTGAGTAAAATTGTGTTTACCTGTAAGTAGACCACCCGCCAAAGGATTGTAGGAAATTACACCCAATCCTTCTTCTTTCGCCAGGGGCAATAGTTCTCGCTCAATTTCGCGGAATAACAGGTTGTAACGGGGCTGAATTGAGACGAACTTGGTTAGATTGCGCGTTTCAGCACGACCCAAAGCACGGGCGAGTCGGTAGGCTAAGAAGTTAGAAACCCCGATGTAGCGCACCTTACCAGCACGAACCACTGCATCCAGCGCTTCCAAAGTTTCATCAAGGGGGGTTGAAGCATCATCGGAGTGCAACTGATACAGGTCGATATAATCAGTCTCCAACCGTCGCAGGGAAGCATCGATCGCATCCAAAATATGCTTCCGGGAAGCCCCCCGATCCCAAGGTGCAGGGCCAACTTGACCAACGCACTTGGTAGCCAAAATAAAATGTTCGCGTTTGCCTTTGAGCCAGCGCCCAACGATTTCTTCAGTGCGTCCCGCAGTCGCAAGTCCGCCGCCAAGGGGATAAACGTCGGCTGTATCTAAAAAATTGATTCCGCCATCGGCGGCGGTGTCGAGGATGTGCCTAGAAGTTTCTTCGTCGGTCTGCAAACCAAAGGTCATGGTACCGAGACAGAAGCGCGAAACAGTTAATCCAGTTTTACCGAGATTAGTAGTTGGTAAAGTCATAAAAATGTTGTTGATTGAGAAAGTTTTGAAATTTTTAAATAGAATGCGACGTGCGCTTCGCTAACGCCAAACTAAAACCCTATGCGATATATATCAACTCAGCCATAATTAGCCAATAAGATAACGATGTCGGTATTTTTAAAGTGTGAACCAATTTAACCAACCTTCCCAGTTTTGGACGATCGCCGCAAATTCTGCATAACCATCAGCTTTTGGGTGAGCGCCGTCATTGGCTTTTGCTTCTGCTAGCCAAATCGGTGACTTCAGCAAACGAGAAAACACATCAAGATATGGAATATCTAGTTCATTACAAACCAATGCGAATTCCTCTGAGAGATTGGCAAGAATTTGATTTCTTTTTTCTTGATCGACATCATCACAGGGTGGCGGACTAACCATCAAAATCGGATAGAGTTGCTTTGCTTGACTTAAGATACTGCGAGCATTTGCGATCGACTCTGAAATTTCGATTCCTTGCTGTTTACCCGCCCATCCTGAATCGTTTGCCCCAAAAGAAAACACTACTCGACCATCAGATTCTTTTGGGAGACGATAGGAGACTTCCGAGTACCAACGTTGTTTGAGATACCGACTTGTCTCTGCCCGCACCCCCAAGTTGTAATGGGTGATAGCGTATCCTCTTGACTCAGCATTGCGGCATACTCTACCTGTCCAACCCAAAAACTCTGGATCGCCTGTGCCATTGACAAAGGATTCACCAATAAAACAAATTCTGATTTCTTTGCGAGAATCTGACATAAGTCAACTAAATTTTGCCGAAAAAATTCGGTTTTGGCTTGAGAAGCATTATGTCCATGATTCTAGTAGGTCGCTTTCGTGACGCAAGCCGGGTAAAGGGGTAAAGGGAAAGGGGGAAAGGTGAAGGGGTAAGGGTTAAAGCTGTTTTATTCCTTCCCCTTTAACCTTTAACCTTTCCCCAGCCTTCATCCGCATTTTTGGGTTGGCAAACTACTAGAAGATATTAATATATTGTTATTTTAGGCAGGCAGAACGCTGCCTACCTCAGAGAATATTGCAAGTTAGCTTTTGAACATTTCACCTCAAGCAACTACAGAAATTTCACGACGGTTCTGAGAAATTAGCCATTGCTGTAACTTCGGATCGCCGTATACTTCATCTGCAATAAAATGATCGCCATCGGGCAATATTGTCAAATCGACTTTCCCCCCGACTTTGCGTAAGCGCTCAACAAAATGCTCTGTATCCTCAATCGGCAGATTTTTATCCTGTCCACCTTGAAATATCTGAACGGGAATGTTTTTGAGTGCAACTAGTTCGCTTTCTGCTAATGTTTTTGGTACACGTCCAGACACAGGTACCAAACCTGCGAAGCGATCGCTCTGCAAAGCAGCGATATGCCAGATACCCGCCGAGCCTAAGCTGAACCCAGCCAATATCACCCGCCCTGGATCGACGGGTTGGGAAACAATCAGTTCATCAAGCAAAGAAAGCACATCGTCTGCTCGATCTACCCAAGTCTGTTCGGGCAGAATTTGGGGTGCAGCAAAGACATAAGGTAACGAGTCGGATGAATCTACGAAACGAGGTAGACCCCATTTCAGTAGCACATTCAAATCCGTGCCGCGATCGTGTCCTCCATGCAGAAAAAGTACTAAGGGTGCAGGTTGCTTGGCATTGTCAGAAACAGGCGAGAAAAGGTAAGGCAAGGAACCATTGTTAGTGTCATGAGAGCGTTGTTCAATAGGCATTGTTATGACTCCTAATTTGACTTGGGCATTGGGAATTGGGCATGGGGCATTGGTAAAAGACAAGGAAGAGGGGGGAGACAAGGAAGAAACTTGTTTAATAATTCTCCCCTGCCTCCCCTGCCTCCCCTGCCTCCCCTGCTTCCCCTGCCCCCCTGCCCCCACTCCCCGATCTCACCTTTTACGCCACTACTAAACTCTTGTCCACTTGTTTAAATTCGCTGTTACCTACCTTAGATTCAATCGCTGTACCCTTGAAGAAATCGGGGTTAGCTTGGGTGTAAAACTTGTAGGGATTAGCGAATACATAGGACTTGAAGTCGGCTTCAGAAATTACACCTTCTTGTACGAGATCCCAGCTTTCAGCCAAGGGAGAAGTTAAGTCTGGTACATCCCAGTGACCAACATCGGAGGAATAGATGGCGTTGATTTTAACTCCCAAGGGATTGGCTTTGTCGTTGAATGCCGTAGCGATGGTGCGATCGTCGGACTCGGAACCAAAGAAGAAACTGTTCACCCAGCGATCGCGGATGTCTTCAATTGTTTCAATACCTGCGGCGGCAAAATCATCCAATTCGCTACCAATCGGCGCACGGCTATGACGGCTGAAGGAAGCTCCCAGTACAGTCTTGGTCAATTCGTCCTTATCGAGGGAATACCCTTGAGTAACTTCTGCACCGTAGCGCTCAAATATTTCAAACAACTCATCAGAATTCGTCAACGCTGGATTGTAGTTTTCCAGTGCCTTGATATTGCGCTTGGAGAACCGATCTACCAAATGAATGTAGACACGCGCACCCCAATCTGCACCACCTTCTAGCATTGCTACGCGCAACTGCGGAAAACGCTTGGTAACACCGCCGAAGAACAGCGCTTTCGCAAATGCTTCCGAACCATCGGCGAAGTGACCGATATGGTTGTTCATGTAGTTACTGATGGAGGAGCGGCCAGTCCAGCCTTGACTGCCGTAATGGGTGGTGACAGGTACGCCAAGTTCCACGACCTTTGCCCAGAAAGGATCGTAGTCGTATTCACTATCTAGTCCGTAAAAGTCGATATAAGAAGCATACTTGGCGATTTCGGGGAATTTATCAGCTGGATATTTATCAGCGATCGCTTTGATTGGGCGTTTCACCCCGCCCGTGATATTAATCACTTTTAAGCCCAGTGTTTTCACTGCAAACTCTAGCTCCTCAATGCCTTCTTGGGGAGTAGTTAATGGGATACCAGCTACCGGTGTCAAGCGATCGCTATATTTCCGGTAAATATCAGCATGATAGTGATTAACCGCGCGTTGCAATGCTTGACGGTTCTCTGCACTCGCTCCAGCCGGTGCTAAAACATTGTTGGGAAACAGCACCGAATAGTCCGATCCTTGCTCCGCCTGACGCTCATAGAGCAGTCCGGGAAGGGTGTAGGTAGCAAGATCCAATGTATTTTTGGTAACTCTAGCCCACCAAGGCGATCGGATTGTGCGGTTGTATTGACGTTCTTCAGGAGTTTGTTGATACCAATCTTTACCGTTGCTCTTAGAATTGAGGCGCGAGGCTTCCGTCTTGCGTAACTCATCTACAAGTTTGACACCGCCGTACTTAGCGATGTAATCCTCAAAAGCTGGCGTGAAATCATTGGTGTGAACATCGGTGTCGATTACTGGATAATCAAGGGTTGCTCTGATTGCAGCAGAGCGTGAGGTCTTTAATCGGCTATATTCAGTCATGTTTTTTCCTTCCCTACAACAAAAATTACAAGTTTTTTCAGCATCCAATGCTGCTATTGAAAAATACATTTCTTGTAGAGACGGCGATTTATCGCGTCTCTCCACAATCGCGTCTCTCCACAATTGTCTGTAGGCGGCGATCTACAGAAAGTGCAATTTAAAAGGTATGGCATAAGCATCCGTGAAAAATTCATTTACACTACAGCACTATCAACACAGTGCAGATATGAAAAATCATTTACGCCAACACCAATCTTTCATCTAGTTGTTTAGCAGCAAAACGATTAGCCGGACGACGCAATCCCAGGTTTTCGCGCAAAGTACTGCCTTCGTATTCAGTACGGAACAGTCCGCGTTTCTGGAGGACGGGAACGACTAAGTTAACGAATTCATCCAATCCTGTGGGAAGGATTGGCGGCATGATATTAAAGCCATCGGCTGCACCGTTGTTGAACCATTCTTCTAGTTGGTCGGCAATGGTTTCGGGAGTACCGAGTATGGTGCGATGACCTCGTGCAGTCGCAAGAGAAAGATACAACTGGCGCAGCGTGAGAGTCCCACGAGTAGCCAAATCTCTAACTAATTTGAGACGACTTTTATTAGTGTTGGTGTCGCTGGGTAGTTCGGGAGCTACATCATCTAAAGAATATTTCGACAAATCCACACCCTTGTAATAGTTCTTTAAAATTCCCCAGGCCACATCGGGATGGATTAACGATTGCAAGAATTCGTACTTCTCTTGAGCTTCTGATTCAGTCCGGCCAATGATTGGGAAAGCACCAGGCATGATTTTGAGATCGTCTGGCGATCGCCCATATTGTGCTAGCCTACCTTTGATATCAGCATAAAATTCCTGAGCATCAGCTAGGGTTTGATTGGCGGTAAAAATCGCCTCGGCAGTGCGTGCAGCTAAGTCCCGTCCCGATTCCGAGGCTCCAGCCTGAACAATCACCGGATAACCTTGGGGCGGACGACCAACGTTTAAAGGGCCTTTTACAGAGAAATATTTGCCCTTGTGGTTCAATGTATGCAGTTTATCCGGGTCGAAATATACACCAGACTCTTTGTCACGGATGAAAGCATCGTCTTCCCAACTATCCCATAGACCTTTCACCACTTCCACAAACTCTTCAGCTCGTTCATAACGCTGGCTGTGTTCTGGGTGATGCTCAAGCCCGAAATTACGTGCAGCATTCTCATTGCCTGTAGTAACTACATTCCATCCGGCCCGGCCTTTACTCAAATAGTCCAATGAGGCAAACTTACGTGCCAAGGTGTAGGGTTCTTCATAAGTGGTCGAAGCGGTGGAAATGAAGCCGATTTTTTCAGTTACAGACGACAAGGCGGAAAAGAGGGTGACAGGCTCAAAATGAGCAATTTTCCCATTGCGATGCTGAGTTTCTGGAGCGCCGCCCCAGACTCCTGGACTATCTGCCAAGAAAACTGCATCGAATAAGCCGCGTTCGGCGGTTTGAGTAATTTCTTTGTAATGCTCGAAATTCAATCCCGCATCTGCTTGTGAATCGGGGTGTCGCCAAGCAGAGACATGATGTCCGGTAGCTTGAATGAATGCACCTAAACGAATTTTGCGTGTTGTACTCATACTTTTTTCTTTTCTTAAAATTGCTTTAGCAGTAGCTCTATGGTTGGTATCGCTGATTTGTATATAGCTGGCACGAAGAAAAAGTGAAACCTCGCCTTTGTCAGGGTGTTGGTGTAGTGCTAAGAGACATTGCATTTGAGAGTATGAAACCTAGCTCTACTCTTCTTAATTTCCTACACCCCAAAAGCAGTAATCTCAAGGGTTAGCACTTTTCTTCGTGTCATTCGTACATAGCTACGTCGGTAATGAATGTAATCATGGAATGCTCTCTAGCAACCAAGCTTACCGTTCAGTTACCAAATAATTGCTCAAAAATCAAATAACCGAATTGTAAGCAAGTTTAATCGCACAGCAGAATTAGGGATGCTGCTGCTTGGTGCTCGAATTACCATAAATTTATCAAGTAATTTTACCCAGCAGATATGAGCCTACACGATCAATACAAAAAAAGATGTGCTGGCAATCACAATCTCATGGAATACTAATTATTAGTTTTTCGAATATTAAGTATTGCAAACTATTTGGTTGTGGAGTATACAGTTATGTATGATGCCCGAAGCTTGTTGTATTATGTCCGCATAATAAGTTTTGCTAACCACAGTCATTACACCCCACCCCCAACCTCTCCCGAAGAGTGGGGAACTCGGTACCCCCTCTGGGGATTAGGGGCAGGGAGACAAAGCATAGCTTTGGCGGGGGTGGGGTTCTTCGGATTTAATAAGCAATCAAGCGAACATGATATTAGACAATACTCTAGGTTCGCTTGACCTCTCCCCACCACTAGAAAGTGCGGGTTTTTAGTGGTTTCAAGATTCTCTTTCATGGCAGCACCGATGGCATGAACAGTTGGCTTTGTACTTTGTAGCAACGTGTGTGCAACATTACTTCGATCTCACCCCTGATCTTTTTATCCAGAGGGGGTTTAGTTCAATAAGCTTGGGTTAAGAAGAATATTTTGTTGGGTTGAGCAACAGCAAAACCCAACAAAGTCTTGACAATGTTGGGTTTTGTTCCTAAAACCAACCTATACATAATTATCAGTATTTAACCGAACCTGATATTAGACAACAGTTAGGTGGCGGCATCCATACTGATAGTACTGAACTGATACCAGAGAATAGAGAACCTTGACTCTATACGTTGTGGATCTAAATGTTGCTGTAAGTTGGTTCTCATGGCGATCGCTGATATCATCAAATCTATTAGCGGACTCCAACGAAGCCAGCTTGCTCAATTTCCCTTTGACCCTGATCGGTTAATAAAAGTTTGGCATAAGCATCCCCAATCTGCTGTTCCCGACCTTTATTGTGCTTAATAATCACAAACAAGTTAGCGATAATAGGATAGCTACCATCTTTGATCGCCTGAGTATTTAGCTGGTTGCGCTGACGTGGACATTGGTCAGGTGACACCATCGGTTCGCGGTAGGGGGTAATTACCTGACCAGAAGTACTACCCAAGGGCAAAGCCTTCACACTACATTGAGGTAGTACTGAACGAGCAGAACCGTAATATACAGCACCAGGAGTTTTACTGAGTCGGCGCACTGCTTCTGTAGTAGAGTAGACATACTGCACATTCGAGCCAAGTGCTTGCCCCTTTAAGTCGCTGTTGCTAGAGAATATTACTGTATCTGCGTTTTCTGGTTGTTGGGACAAAGGAATGATGGGTAGGTTTGGCCCACCTACTTGATTCCAGTTAGTAATTTTTCCCAAATAAATTTGCTGCAATTGTTCAACAGTTAAAGCCGACACATTGAGTGATGGGTTGACTACCACTGCTATCCCATCCATACCCACCTGACGTTGCTCAAGGGTGAAGCCTCGCTCTTTTGCCATAGCTTGTTCTTCATCTGTAAGGGGACGGGAAGACTGAGCAAAGTCGATTTTCCCATCAAGCAACATCTGAATGCCGGAGCTAGAACCAGGGCTACCATTAACAGGGTTTACATAGCGTAATTGTAGTTCAGGGCGATCGCTCTGGATCTGAGAATCTACCAATTGTCGAATAGATGCCCAAGCTGTACTACCTCCGTAGTTGAATGAGGCAGGGGGAACATCAGCAACTGTCTGAAAAGTTGATTTATTATTAGAGACGTTATTGAAATTTTGAGTAGAGGAATTAACGTTGTTGCGAGACAATAAATTTGGCTTCAATAACCACCAAAGTAATCCGCCAATAACCATAAGTGTTAGAACTTTGCCAATAATCAAACCTCTGAGAAAGAGGGCTATTTCGCTGTTAATTAAAGCTCTTTTTTGATTTGTATTGTCCATATCTTTAAAATAGTTGTTTATTGTATTTATTTTACAGGAATTTCTCAGTATTTTTCCGATATAAATATTTAAATATTTAGATTTCAAATAAATCATTAATAGCTAGTTAATAACCAGTTTTATGATTGCTGTTTATTATTAACTCTTTCTAATGTAGTGAGATTAAATTTGCTTTTTGTTAGTCTTGGCAATGGTAGAATTTTTTTGAAAAACTCCTTTGTTAGCTGCTGAAACTACTAGGCTATTAGTATTAGTTAACGGGAACTCAACAAATTTTTCTAGAAAACTCTTGAGTGGAGTACGTTGGTTGGGAAGCGATGTCCCGGTATTAATAAATGTATAGATTAAAACTATTACTATCAAACTAGTGGTGGCACCAAGACCTATACCCAGCAGCAAAATAAAGTTTCTATAAGTTAGCGAATAGGTATCATCGGTGTTTTGGCTGATGGCAGCAGATTCTGAGGATTGTGACAATTTCAGAACAGAACTAAGTGCTTCCAAGGCTTCTGTGGCAGACTGATAACGCTGGTTGTAGCGATCGCGAACCATTGTATCTAAAATATTTGCCAGAGCGTCGCTTACCTGTGCCTGATCGCGCCAGAGAACTTCTCCAGTATTGGGATCTTCTTGTAGTTGCTCAGGTATTAAACCTGTCAAAGCTTGAATACCAATCATTCCTACTGCATAGATATCGCTGCAAAGTTTTGGCTTTCCCTTAGCCTGTTCGCTTGGCATATAGCCAGGAGTCCCAACAGCAATTGTTAAACCTGCTCCTAAAGCACCAACTTTTTTAATACTCCCAAAGTCAATTAGCACAATCTTCTGATCGGAGTACCGCCGCATTAAGTTTTGAGGCTTAATATCTCGGTGAATAATATCGTGTTGGTGGACGAAGGCCAGCACTTCTAGGATCTCTTTCAATAAATTTAAGACTGTATTCTCATTAAGACGCTGACCTGGTACAATTTCTTGAGTCAAGGAATGACCGTCAATAAATTCCTGGACTAAATAGAAATCCCCATCTTCATCAAAGTGGGCAAACAGTCTCGGAATTTGATCGTGATCGTTGCCTAGCTGGTATAAAACTTCCGCTTCCCGATCAAATAGCTTTTTAGCAATGGGTATAACCGCAGGATTGGAATCTTTTGGATGGAAATGTTTGACGACACAATGGGGTTGTCCTGGTAAATCGAGGTCTAGGGCTAAGTAGGTATCACCAGAGCCTCCACTTCCTAAGTGTTTGACAATTTCAAAGCGATTTCGAAGTGTTTTTCTGGCGAGAGAGGATTGATGTCTGTTACGTATAGCACTTGCTAACAAGTAAGTATTACCAGATCGTCCGCTTCCCAACAGTTTGACAGTCTCAAAGCGACTTCGGAGTGTTTTTCTGACTAGAGGGTTGTGGCTCATGTGGCGTATACTACTTGTTAATTTGTTGACCATTCAGAGCTTGGGTGAGATTACAAATACTGCTGCTAAATTTGTTGGTATTTGAGACAGCTATCGGATCAGGCGACCTTTGTTTTGGATCAATTTGGTGGTTAATCGCTTGATTGGTTCATTTAATGCCTTTATAGACATTTTAATATAAAATTAATTTATGGAAGACTTTAATAATCTTATCACTTAAGTAAATTTAACACTAGTCCACAGTAGTTATAACTGTGGGCAGAAGCCAACATTCAGGAGTTAGGAAGTTTGTTTATTTTAATTGTTGGGTCTGATTACTGATAAAACCTTGAATAAGATAATTTAAAAGCACAAATACCCTGACAGTGTGCGCCACAATTTTGTTACCAGATTTTAGTCATTACTAACTGCGATCGCGTTGTCATATCAACGTGAGTTCGACAAAACTAAAAAAGACTAGGCAAATCGGTTTAACTTGCCAATTACTTACGTTTTAAAAGAAGAATTCAGAAATCAGGAGTCAGAATTCATGCTGAATTCTGTACGAGTGGTTAATGAATATTGGTTAAAATCGTACAACTCTTGGAGACTTAGGAATACTCTACACTGGTTTTGATATGTTAATAAAAAAAAGCCCCCGAATGGGGGCTTATTAAGTTGTTCGAGTGGAATAAACAACAAATAATTAATACTCACAGTAGATAGAGTAATCCGAACAAAATAATCCAAATTACGTCAACGAAGTGCCAGTAGATTTCGGCTGCTTCAATGCCAAAGTGATTTTCGTTACTATAGTGACCCGGAACGCGCGATCGCCACAACACGGCAACAATTGCCAAAACGCCGATAGTCACGTGCAATCCGTGGAAACCAGTCAAAACGTAAAATGCACTAGCAAATAAATTGGTAGTTAAACCAAATTCTAAATGGGTATATTCATATACTTGACCCACTAAGAAAATAGCACCCATTGCAGCCGTAATTGCTAACCAAATCTGGGCACCCCGTGCATCATTCTTCTTGATAGCAGTGTCCGCATTGTGCATGACAAAACTACTAGAAATTAGATTGATCGTGTTGACTCCAGGTAACAGCAGTTCTAATTCTGGAGTACCTGCTGGCGGCCATGCGGGTAAGGTAGCACGGAAAGCCAAATAGGCTCCGAACAACCCCATAAAAATCATCCCTTCAGCAATCAGAAAGACAATTAGCCCAAACATACGATGGTCTGGATGTTCTTCGTGATGACCGACGGACGCTTCCGCCGCGTGGTGATGATTTAGTTCGGTTTTAGCTGGGTCAATAGTTTGACTTTGCATGAATTTTTACAAGTGGGGTATTGGGCATTGGGTATTGGGTATGGAGCATGGAGTATTAGGAATTAGGAAGAGAATTAATTAACCAGTCCCTAGTCCCCAGTCCCCAGTCCCCTTTTATTTCCGGTCTTCGGGATTGGCGGCAACGGCTGGGTCGGGTTCTGCTCTTAATACTGAGTTTGGCCCACCAGATAAGACGGGATTGGGATCAGATAAAGGTACACCTTCATTAGCATTTTCCAAACCGTAGTCGTAGGGGCCTGTAGCCAGTACTGGGGTTTGATCAAAATTTTCGATCGCAGGTGGTGATGTAGTCATCCACTCTAAGGTAAGTGCCCTCCAAGGATTATTACCAGCTTTCTCGCCGTATAACCAACTCCAAATCGCATTGATGATGAAGGGGAATGTCGAAACTGCTAGTATGTAAGCGCCGTAAGTGCAGATTTCGTTGAGAAAGGTAAATTTAGGGTCATACTGGGCGATACGGCGGTTCATGCCCATTAATCCCAGCTTGTGCATTGGTAAGAAGGTCATGTTTAGACCAACTATTGTTAAGGCAAAGTGAACCTTACCCCAAAATTCATTCACCATCCGTCCCGTCATTTTCGGGAACCAATGGTAAATCGCTGCATAAATGCCGAGAACACTACCACCAAATAGGACGTAGTGCAAGTGTGCTACCACAAAATAGGTGTCGTGAACGTGAATGTCAAAAGGCACTGCTGCCAACATCACGCCACTGATCCCACCGATTACAAAAGTGCCAACAAAGCCGATAGCGAACAGCATGGCAGTGTTAAGCCGGATTTTTCCACCCCACATGGTTGCTAACCAACTGAAAATTTTAATTCCTGTGGGTACAGCAATGATCATCGTGGTGATCATGAAGAACATCCGCAACCAACCGGGAATACCACTGGTAAACATGTGGTGCGCCCAAACAATTAGCCCCAGAAAGCTAATGGCAAGAGACGAATAAGCGATCGCTTTATAGCCAAAAATCGGCTTGCGGGAATGCACCGGGATAATTTCTGAAATTGCGCCAAAGAAGGGCAAAATCATGATGTAAACTGCTGGGTGGGAGTAAAACCAGAACATGTGCTGGTAAACTACAGGGTCGCCACCGCCAGTTGGGTTAAAAAATGTTGTCCCGGCAATTAAGTCAAATGCCAGCAGAATCAGACCTGCTGCTAACACTGGTGTAGATACCAAAGTCAGTGCCGAGGTAGCAAACATCGCCCAGCAGAACAACGGCATTTGATGAACACCCATACCAGGGATACGCATCCTGAGCAATGTGACGAGAAAATTGATTGCTCCTAAAATCGATGACGTACCTAGTAAGAGGACGCTCATAATCCAAATTCCCTCACCGACTTGACCTGTTACCAAGCTCAGGGGAGGGTAGGAAGTCCAACCCGCATCCGGTGCATCGCCTACCACTAAACTAGCGATCAACAATAAACCCGCAGGCGGAATCATCCAAAAGGCAACAGCATTCAAGCGTGGAAATGCCATATCCTTTGCCCCAATCATCAAGGGGATGAGGAAGTTAGCAAAACCCGCACCAGCTGGCACGATCCACAAGAAAATCATAATTGTGGCGTGCAGCGTAAATAAGCTGTTGTAGACTTCAGGGGTGACAAAATCGACTTCTGGGGTTCGCAGTTCTGTACGAACCAAGTCAGCCATCACCCCACCAATGCAGTAGAAAATGAACGTTGTGACTAGGTATTGAATCCCAATCACCTTATGGTCGGTGTTGAAGCCAAAATAGTCTTGCCATTTTCTGATCCCCGGCTCCTCACCAAGGGCGGGGATATTGGCAGTTTCTTGCAACTGAGCTTGTGTCATAGTCATTAGTCATTGGTCACTTGTGCTGAGCGACTTCCCTTGACTTGCGCCGAGCGAAGTCGAGGTAGCGGAGTCGAAAGGAGTCGAAGTATTAGTCATTAGTCATTAGTCATTGGATTTTGACTAAATAACATATTGATTAATGGTGAACTTGATGCAGAATTTCTGGCTTAATTCCCATATCCTTGGTGTAAGGAGCAAGAAATTCATTTGGGGATAAATCGGCAGGATTAACAGCAATGGCTTGATTTAGTGTTTCTTTACTGGCAACTAGCTGTTCTTGCACCCATTTGTCAAAGGCTTCTTGTGGCTCAACAACTACTGGCGCTCTCATTGCACCGTGGTAGGGGCCACAAAGTTCAGCACAGATCAGGGTATAATCTCCTGCTTTTTGGGGAGTGAAGCGAATCTCGCTTTGCCTACCGGGGATCGCATCTTGTTTCAGGCGGAACTCTGGCACCCAGAAAGCATGGATGACATCGTTTGCTGTCATACTGATTTCCACTTCTCGCCCAATAGGAACGTGCATTTCACCTGTAGTTATACCAGTTTCAGGATAGGTGAAAATCCAGGCATATTGTAAACCAGTGACGTTGACTTGTAATTGTGCTGGTTTGCCTGCTTTATCAGGAGTTCCCCCAATTGTCGGGGCAACACTACCTACACCTGGGGCATTCCGCTTTTGCGGAATTTGGTCAGCATTACGAACTGCTGCGGTAGCTGGATCTTGCATTGCCTCATCAGATTTTTCTTGATTGAGGTTGGGTTCGGTGCTGGGAGGAGTATCGCTTAAAGTTGCCGCGAGTGCGGTTCCCGCACGCTGCGCGTAGGCGTAGCCCGCCGCAGGCATCGCACTTCCATGCCCTGGCATTTTCATCGACTCCTGACTCATCGGTGCTTCATGGATAGCATGGGGATCAAACCCACCGATTTCGTTGTAAACATCAAAGCTGTAAACAGAAATACCGATAACGATAATTGCTGGGATCGCCGTCCAGAGAATTTCTAGAGGTATATTGCCTTCAACTGGTGGCCCGTCTGCATTGTCACCTGCACGCCGACGATATCTAAATGCAGAGTAAATTAAAATACCTTCAACGAGCAGAAATATCCCTGTAGAAACGATCATCATCGCGTTGAACAGACCATCCACCAAGACGGCTTCATCAGTGGCGGCTGCTGGCAACAGACCGTGATTTTGACCGTACCAAAGGCTGGCTAGCGTTAGCACGATGCCAATGAGTAATGTCCAGATGGAAGTTGGAATCTTCACGGCTTACTTAATTGAATTTACTATGTTATCTCGAAGCTACTCACTTACTAAGGTAGTCTAGGCTGTCAGACATGGGGGACTAAGGTCTGAAATTTTTATTAATTTTTTTGGCTATTTTAGTAATTTTGAGTATGAGTTTACTATCATACAACGCCAAAAATAGATGAAAATCAGTGAAAAAGTTTAAGGAAAAATTTAGAATGCTTAAATTAATTGTGATGAATCCATTTCTGACATCTTGAAAAATACCTAAAGCTTCAGGCAAAACCTTTCTGGAGTGATTCAAAGTATAAGTGAGTGCTAATCTATAAACCCTTAGCCTATACGCTAGGGTGGAGATGGGACACTAAAAGAAAATTGAAAATTTTAAGAGATCCACCAAGAGCGGGCAGAAGGTATCGTTAATGAGCGAATTTGTCCTACAACAACAAAATGAAGCGGCTCTTGGGCAGCAAAAACCCAAGGAAATGATTCGTCGCTTGGTGTGGAAAATATGCATAGCCACCTTAATTTTGATGGCAATAGGCAGCGCCACCCGTGTGATGAATGCTGGGCTTGCTTGCCCAGACTGGCCCTTATGCTATGGCGAACTCGTGCCAGCCAAGCAAATGAATCTCCAAGTGTTTTTGGAGTGGTTTCACAGATTGGATGCAGCTTTAATTGGTGTAAGCGCGATCGCACTCTTCGGCTTGTCCTGCTGGCATCGTCATTTCTTACCCAGATGGCTGCCTTGGGCATCTACATTCGCCCTGTTTTTAATTGTCTTCCAAGGCATCTTGGGGGGACTCACCGTCACCGAACTGTTGCGGTTTGATATCGTTACCGCTCATTTAGGAACGGCGCTGTTATTTTTTAGCACCCTCCTGATTATCGGCACAGCGCTCACGCCCTATCAGGGAACTGGAACCGTTGGTAAGTTGCCTTGGGTCGGTTTAACTGCTGCTGTTCTGGTTTACCTGCAAAGTTTGCTAGGTGCTTTGGTAGGCTCTCGCTGGGCGCTACACCAATGCCTCGGCGGTTCTCAACTTTGTACTGTAATGTACAGCCATATTGCTGGTTTGGTGCCGCCTTCCTTGGCAACCTTGGTAATGGTATTTATCTGTTGGCGGACACCAGCACTACATCCAGCCTTACGGCGACTGGCAAATATCGCTGGTGGGTTGTTAACCTTACAAATCTTGTTGGGATTCGCCACTTTCAAATTACACCTCCAAGTTGAGCCTCTCACCGTCTCTCATCAGGCTATAGGAGCAGCTTTGCTGGGTACTTTGGTGGCTTTCACAGTTCTCGCACTGCGTGACTGGGCTACTAGCCGCGACATCACAGTGTTGAGCAATGACTGCTGAGTATGGAGTGAGGCAACAGGGGGGAGTAGCAAAAGCAAGAATTTCTAACTCCTAACTCCTGTACAGACGCAATTAATCGCGTCTCTCCTAACTCAGCACTAAATTATGGCCGCAACGGCGAGTATTGCGACCCACGCAGGTGCAGAAAATCTGTGTTTCATTTGCCTGAAAGAGCCACCTTGAGCCGGGGCTGCATATAAGTTGTTGAAAAATAAGGAATCAGAGCCAAAATGATTGAGACTAATGTCTCTCGCCACCACGAAACATTTTTACAGGTAATTCAAAGTTACTACCAGCTAACCAAGCCTCGGATTATTCCGTTGCTTTTGATTACCACAGCTGGGAGTATGTGGATTGCTGCTAAGGGAGAAGTAGACCCATTGCTGTTGCTAGTAACTCTCACTGGTGGCACTTTGGCTGCTGCAAGCGCCCAGACGATTAACTGTGTCTATGACCGGGATATTGATTATGACATGGAGCGGACGCGCCATCGTCCGATGCCATCCGGTAAGGTTCAGCCGCGCGATGCTCTAATTTTTGCGATCGCACTAGCAACGATTTCCTTTACACTCTTGGCAGTATTTGCCAACCTGTTAGCCGCCCTGCTAGCCTTCTCTGGGATCGTCTTTTATATTTTGGTTTATACCCATTGGCTAAAACGCCACAGCACCCAGAATATCGTCATTGGTGGGGCTGCTGGGGCAATTCCGGCGTTAGTGGGTTGGGCTGCTGTCACAGGCACTTTAAGCTGGTCAGCATGGTTAATTTTTGCCATTGTCTTTTTGTGGACACCTCCCCATTTCTGGGCTTTAGCTCTGATGATTCGGGATGATTACGCAAAGGTGGGGATACCAATGCTACCTGTGATTGAAGGTGATACGGCAACAGTGAAGCAGATTTGGTACTATACGCTGGTAACAGTATTTGCAACCGTGTTATTGGTTTATCCTTTGGGCGCAAGTGGAATTCTTTATGCTGCGATCGCCCTAATTCTGGGAGGATTATTTATCCACAAATCTTGGCGTTTGTTGCAAAATCCAGAGGATCGCGCTGTAGCTAAAGAGTTGTTTCTCTATTCCATCTCCTACATGATGCTGCTGTGTTTGGGGATGGTAGTTGATAGTCTTCCCGTTACCCATAATTTAATTAGTGCGGTGAGTAATCATCTGCATTTTATTGGATAGGGGATGGAAAATTTAGCGATCGCGTTTGGTAAAGGGGCGCGATCGCATTTTCAGAAATTAAAAATTATACATAATAATTAGAGCTTGGTGGATTTTTGATTAAAAATAAAATTTCAGTTATAACCAAATTGATTAAAAAGCTGAATGTTGACAAATTACATTCGTACAGCAATGCACAAAGCAACTTATGAGTTGCTTGAGGATGGAACTTTCTATGGCGAAATTCTAGAATGTCAAGGAGTATGGGCAAACGCTGCAACACTAGAAGCTTGCCGGGAGGATTTGCAAGATACTCTTGAAGGATGGATTGTATTAGGATTGCGTTTGGGTCATACTCTACCAATACTTAATGATGTTGACCTGAATCTTACCAAAGAGGTCGCCTAATGCCACCCTTTGGATCAACTAATCGGCGGGATCTGATTCGTTATCTAAAAGATGCAGGTTTTGATGGCCCTTACCCAGGTGGTAAGCATCAATACATGGTAAAAGATGAATTAAAGCTGACAATTCCCAATCCGCATCAGGGAGACATCAGCCCAAGCTTATTAAATAGAATATTACGTCAAGCTAATATCAGCAGAGATGAATGGGAGACGTTATAAATTAGATGCTTAATCATCCTAGTCGTGATGTGAGGGCAGAAAGTCTTTTTCTTCTTCCATCCAATCTCATACTCCATATTGCTCTGGGTAGTTGTCCTACCGGAGCAGTTAATGTAAATGATAGAAATTCATAAGGCTTCCAATTATTTTTAATCCGCCATCCTAGAGACTCACCGAAATATTTCCAGGTTTCCAAATCTAAGTCAGGTTTGCCCCCAACGCTGTCCCATATTTGCTTCTGGATACTAAAGCCAAAGCGCCCATTACTGTATTTTACCCACAAACAATCAATAGTTAAGAGGTCTTGACAGGGAAACTTTTCGATATCTTCTACTCTGAGATAACCTTCTTTTTCTCGATGAGATATTTTAAGCATAAGCTTCCAAGTTTCTTGATCAGCTTCTCGCCATTTACCAGATGCTAGGAACTTTTGCAAAATTGTATAATCTATCCCTACTGCTGAATTTAGATTTTCAGAATTAAGAGCTTGTATAACCTCATCAACAGATTGATAGCGTTCCTTTACATAATCCTGAATTAACTTATCTAAAACTTTCCCGAAGTCAGGAGTAATACCTCTACCTTGTGGTAAGTATTTTCTCCAAATTCAGCAACCCCTAAGTGCATCATAAAGTTCATCAGAACCATCTGCATTTGGTAAACATTGAGTTAACAGCCGAATACAAGTTACACCCAAACTATAAAGGTCGCTTGCAGGGAAAACTTGACCACGCATTTGCTCGAATGGTGTATATCCAGGCGTTCCTACTGTCGTGCCAACACCTACAAAAGTTTTTGTAATTTGTTTAGAAACACCAAAATCAATTAATATTAACTTGCCATCTAGACGGCGCATAATATTTTCTGGCTTGATATCTCGATGAATTACACCGCGTTCATGAATAAACTTCAAGATAGGTAATAAATCAGTTAAAATTTGTTTTATCTTTTCTTCGCTAAAAGCTCCCTGCTGCTGCAATTCTTGTAGCAAATTCTGCCCCTGAATTAACTCTTGCACCAAATAAAGCCGCTTATCCTGTTCAAAATAAGCAATCAGACGGGGAATTTGCGGGTGTTCTCCCAAGTCATACAGTCGCTTCGCTTCTTGCTTAAATAACTCCGTAGCTTTCTCAAGTGCAGCCGTTCCTTCAAATTCAGGACTTACGCAACTGTCACAAGCAATGGCGCGGTGTAGCCGCGCCGCGCGCCAAGCAACTACACGATAAACAT
>NZ_JAVRBY020000064.1:0-38435 GCF_034531035.1 Nostoc sp. DedQUE02
AAAACCGAGGGGGATGAGTAGGGATACTCATCCCCCCAACTTTTGTAAATCCCCACAAAAATTTCAGTTACCCTGAAGTTAGTTAGCCAACTAGTATTGACTGTCCCATAGATAGAATCGATGACTGAACAAACTTCTAGAATTTGTATCCTTGGCGGCGGCTTTGGTGGTCTTTACACAGCCCTGCGGTTAAGCCAATTACCTTGGGAATCTACGCCAAAACCCGAAATTGTTCTGGTAGATCAAAGCGATCGCTTCCTATTTTCTCCTTTACTTTACGAATTACTCACTGGTGAATTACAAACCTGGGAAATTGCCCCACCCTTTGAAGAACTTTTACAAGGCACTGGTGTACGTTTTTATCAAGGGGTTGTGTCTGAAATTGACATTGACCAACAACGGGTAAATATCCAAGAAGGGCCAGAAATCCCTTACGACCGATTAGTGCTGGCGTTAGGAGGTGAGACACCACTAGATTTAGTACCTGGTGCAGCAGCTTACGCCTATACATTCCGCACAATCTCTGATGCCTATCGTTTAGAAGAACGCCTGCGATTTTTAGAAGAATCGGATACTGATAAAATTCGGGTAGCGATCGTTGGGGCTGGCTACAGTGGTGTAGAGTTAGCCTGTAAGTTAGCCGACAGACTAGGAGAAAGAGGACGCTTTCGGATCGTTGAAATCGCCGACCAAATCTTGCGAACTTCCCCAGAATTTAATCGGGAAGCAGCAAAGAAAGCAATAGAAGCCCGTGGCGTGTTTCTTGATTTAGAAACCAAAGTCGAATCAATAGAGCAAAATACCATTTCCCTAGAGTACAAAAACCAGTTAGATACGATTCCCGTAGATTTGGTAATTTGGACTGTGGGAACTTTGGTCGCACCCGTAGTCAAATCTCTTTCTCTCAAGCAAAATCAGCGTGGTCAAATCAGCACTACATCTAATTTGCAAGTTCTTGATCATCCAGAAATCTTTGCTTTAGGAGATTTAGCAGACTGTCATGATGCTGAAGGACAACAAGTCCCGGCTACCGCACAAGCGGCTTTTCAACAAGCTGATTACACTGCTTGGAATATCTGGGCAACTCTGACTAATCGCCCTCTTCTTCCCTTCCACTACCAACAGTTAGGTGAAATGATGACACTAGGAATAGACAACGCCACTCTCACTGGTTTGGGAATTAAATTAGATGGGCCCTTGGCATCTGTCGCCCGTCGTGTTGCCTATTTATATAGGCTGCCAACTTTAGATCATCAGCTTAAAGTTGGTTTTAATTGGCTAGTCCGTCCGATCATAGAAACACTTTCTCGGTAATTTTCAGATTGGGCATTGGGTATTGGGAATTGGTAAAAAACCAAGACATTTACGATGATTTGCTTTATTTTCGCCAACCTACTTAGCAGATGTTAGACTCTACCCACAGAAGCTCTTTAACAAGCCGAAGTCTAAAATTCAACATTCAAAATTTTCAAACTTTGATGGAACAACCGAAAGTTATTTTTTTAGATGCTGTGGGTACACTCTTTGATGTCAAAGGTAGTGTAGGCGAGGTTTATAGTCAGATAGCCCAGGAATTTGGCGTTACAGTTTCAGCCGAAACATTAAATACAACCTTCATCCAAAGCTTTAAAACAGCGCCGCCGCCCATATTTCCAGATGCAGAACTGCAAGATATTCCCCAGCGCGAGTTTGATTGGTGGCGGATAATTGCTCTGAACACTTTTGAAAGAGCAGGTGTTCTCAAGGAATTTTCTGACTTTTCGGCTTTTTTTAGCGAACTTTACATCCATTTTGGCACTGGTGAACCGTGGTTTGTCTATCCTGATGTTCTACCAGCTTTAATCAATTGGCGGCGGTTGGGAGTTACCTTGGGCGTGCTGTCCAATTTCGATTCCCGGATTTACTCAGTATTGCAAAGTTTGGGATTGAGAGAGTTTTTTACCTCCATTACCATTTCTACCCAGGTACGTGCAGCAAAACCCGATCCTCAAATTTTTGCTATTGCCTTAGACAAACATAAATGTTCACCAGAGGCAGCATGGCATATTGGCGATAGCATTATAGAAGACTATCATGCAGCTAAAGCAGCTGGACTCAGAGGCGTTTGGATCAACCGTGGAAAATAAGGATCAATCAACAGTAGCCCAAATGTCAATTTAATGCATAGGAAACTGTGCAATCTCAACTGTAATACACTCCCCCTTCTGAGGCACTCCGACGGTTGCCCTTTATTGTGGCTGATATTGCTCTCATTCTCGGCACATTAATACTGCTGGCGCTGATTGCGCGTGTCGGTGCAAGAGCATTAGTGAGCTTTGTACCACTAGATTATATATTCAGCCTCTAGTGATAAAGCATCCCTTGAAGAGTCAAACATAAATCTTTGATGAAACAAATCGATTTTCCGCATCTAGCATGAAGTCGTAGGTATTTAGAAAATCAGACTGCCACTTTTCAGGTTTTTGGCAAATTGCGAGTGGAAATCCTGCTAAATCAAACCATTGAATATCATTCCCAATTTCTACTGGTACTACTCTCCAATTTTTACTTGGAGCCTTACTGAAATCTTTAAGCAAATTGACATTAATTCGGTTAGGGGGTTTAGGACTTGGTAAATCAACACTGGAAAATGATTGTTCTACCCAATTTTTGATATTCACTGCATTAAGATACTCATTTGGTTCCGATTCTCTTTCGCTAATATACTGATAGTAAGTTTGCGCTAATTATTCAGCTTGTTTACGAGTTGTTACATCTTCTACTTTAGCAAGCAAGTATGAGGCTACTGGGTCTAGAGTTCCCCATACAATAAGTTCTTTAATCCAGAAAACAATCCAAGGTAGCCCAGTTTGTGGCCAGTTTTCCAATGATGATTCAACTAACTCGCCACCAAAAGCTTCATCTATTGCTAGTGCAATAACACTTCCTAAACCCCAATTAAATCGATATCCAAAATTTTGACTAATATATGAATGCCAATTTGAAATTTGACTAGGCTTGGGTTGTTTAATTGCTCTGATAGGGTCAAGCCACCAGCATAATATTTCATTCCAAGAAACATTTTTTGATGAGTCACTAAGTCTGAATTTGGACAGACTGGTTAAATTACTAACTATACTTTGAATATAATTAAATCGTTCTTCTACTGTCCAAATCGCATAATTTCCACCCAGTGCTAATTGTTGTTTAAGTCTAGGATAGAGAGTTAAAAGCTGATTTCCATCACGTGGTGGTAAACTAGTACGATACAAGCGTCGACGCTGTGACAAATCTTTATAAATTTCTGCTTTTAGTGCCCTACCTCGCCTGATAAATAAATTTTCTAATCTTTTTTGTTCGCGGCTAGCGTAATGAGCAAAGCTTCGTTGCCAAATTTTTTGCAGATGCTCCTCCAATTCATTATGGCTTAAATCTTTAGCTTCTAGCTGTTCAATTTCGACAATGGCAGACAATAAAATACTATCCAGTGAATCGAGAGTTTCAATAGCTGATAATTGTGCGTCAGAAAGATTATTGTCAGGGTCAAGCGGTGCAGTTTTTTCCAGCCATTTTAAAAAATTATCCTGTCTATTAGAACTAGAAATTAGCTGCCATTGTTCTTCCAAACGTAGCAGTAATTCTGCTAAAGGACTTAGAGGATTTGCATTTGGGTTAATTGCCTGTGTTTGATTTTCTAATTCTCCTATCAAAGATAAGTATCTTTTACGTGCTTCTTTGTCGCTCCAATCTGTAGATGAATTACTAAGTAATACTAAACTACGTCCTTCTGTGCCAAATCCAGGTCTTCCAGAACGACCAACTAAATTACCAAATTCACGAATATTTAGTTCTCCCGTACCACGTCTTAAACTTGGAATTAAAACTGTTTCAAAAGGAAGATTAACTCCTTCGGAAAGAGTTGACGTTGCTAAAACTAAATTTACAATTTTTTTATCTATGACATCGATAAGTAATCGAGCCATCAAACCTGGCATTTTTCCATGATGTACTATGATTCCTTTCTCTAACAGCTTATACTCGCGGGATTTAGTACCGAAATAATCTTCACATGAACGTAAACACTTTTGCCAAATCTCAAGTTTTTCTTGCTCTATAGGTTCTTGAAAAAATGAAGGTATTTCTATTTGCGACCATCTCTTCAAAAAATTTAGAAAGTCTTCAGCATAACCACCAGGGTACTGTGTAACTGAAATAAGAACAGCACGCCTTTGGTCTTTTTCATCTGGTGCAGCTAAGTGCATAGCTGCCCAGAAAAGATAAGGGCGTAACCTCTTTTCAACTCCTTCATTTTTCCCTTTTGGCACAGGAGGATATGTCGGAAAAGGATTCGGAATAAAAGGTGTGTCAGATTGACCGCCTTCTTGAAATTCTAATTTTCTGCCGTCAAGTAAGTCATAGCGTATTTCAAATCTTCTTCCTGGTAGGCATTCAAGCCGCCCTATTAATTGACGTGTACTTCTGTAATTTGTCTTTGCTGGGCTAGCATCAGTTGAATTTTCTATCCAGCTTGCTAATGCCCCTTCTGTTTCGGATGCAACAGCAGATAGTGCAATAATTCGGCTATTATTTTGTTCTATATAAGTAAACAGTCTTGAACTTAATGACTCTAAGCGTAAGGTTCTATTCTCAGCTTTTTGCAAAGAATCTTTATTACCATCAAATTGAACTGCATGGGCTTCATCAAGTACAATAAGCGATACTCTACGGATAAATAGAGACCCTAAAAATTTCATCAAAGCTTCTGCTTTTTCATAAGTGCAAATTAAAACTGTTGGCTGTTCTGATGTCAGCCATACATCTGTTGGCCCCCAGTCAGTACCACCATATAAACCTGTAACTATTACACTGTTATTAGTAGAACGCTTTAAAACATGAGATAAATTTGATTCAACTTCTGTGGCAAGCGCTCTACTTGGCACTAAGTAAATTACTAAAGGAGTCGAGCTACTAAAATTGTTAGAATTTGTTGTTTCCAAGAATAAGCTTTGCAGAATTGCAATTTCAGCTATTGTTGTTTTTCCTGAACCTGTAGGGGTACAAAGAGCAAATGATTCTGCTGTGGCTAGTCGTTCAATTCCACAAATTTGAGAACGCCATGCTAAAGCTTTACGGTTTTGATAACTTTGGCGTAAATAACGTTCTAAAAAACTTCTACCATTTGGAGTAATCATCTGAGAAAGCAATTCTAGATGATCTCGTAGAGAAGTTTGTATATATACAGACGTAACTTCAGCACACAATTTTCCCAAAAGCCAAGAATAAGTGTCATGTCCATGAAGAAGCACCTTAGCAATATCAGAAAGCTTTTCAATAGCTTTTTCTAATCTTGGTTCATTTCCCCAGCGCATTTTTGCACATAAAATTCCTAAAGAACTAGCAGTTTCTTTAACAATCAACTTGTTAAATCTGTCAGCAGTTGTATCAGTCTCATCCCAAAGAAGACTTGTTTCAGTTTGGAAATTTGATGATGTTGCAGTTGCCCAATATTCTGTCAGCTGTTGCAATAAACTGGGAAAATCAGCTTTTAGCAATGAACGTAGAATTTCTGACTCTATTCCCTCACTTATATCTTCGTTGAGTAAACCCGCAGCCCTAGCAGGATAACCAGCAAGTTCATACACAGCTGCTGCAAGTAAACGAATTGGTAAAATATCTGGGTTTAGTTGGGGATGAGATAGCCATTCAAATAACTCACCAGCCCTTAGCATTCGATTACGCCAGTTAGTATCTCCAGTTTCTCGCTGGATAAATGCAGCCTCAATAAGGCGCATAGCATCATTTAATCTTTCACCTGCTTCATCTTCTCGCCACCCAGTTAATCCCTTTCCTCCTGCGCGAAGTCTGGTATGTTGGCTATAAAGTTTTGCAATTGCTGGAGTTAGCTTGCTACCCGCCAGACTATTTTGTAGTTCTGTCGCTAGAGCAATGACTTCGTTACTTGGTTTAGTCATCTCATTTTGCAGAACTTCTCCCTCTACTATGACATCAGAGTTTGTTTTTGCAACCTCTGAATCATCTGGTTGTTGAACTGTCTGAATAGAAATATTTACTGAAGGTGTTAAAATCGCTGGCTGACTATAGACAGTTGTAACAATATTTTTAACTTCATGAAGATGAATTTCAACTGCTTCAAGTCTTCTTCCTGCTGTATATTGTTCGTGTGGTTTTTCAGGAGATATCCAGGTAGGATTTTCGACAGGATGCTTACCACAAATATAACTAATTAAATCGCAGCGTTCATAATTTATATCGACTTTTTCTAGCCATAAAACTCTTAGAGAATCAACCCATTCAGATGAAGAAAGATCATTGTAATCCCCCAAAATCTCAATTATTTGTGGGATATCAACAGGCTTTATATGTGGTTCACTTACCTTTTTATGTGCTTCAGCTATCATTTCTGTGTAATGATTAGTTGTGCATTTAGCTTCACAAAATAGAGAAGCAATAATTACTCCTTCGCTGTTGCGTAAAAAAGCAAGACAATCATCACCTGTACGTCCAGGTCGCTTTTTTGCAATCTCTTCAGTTTGATTTAGAAATTCTAAATGCTGAAACTCAACTAGATGAAATCGGAAAAGACAAGCAGGAACTTCCCAATCATTCTTTCCAAAATGAGCAAAATTTTCGGCAATAATTCCTGAAAATATATCTCCAAAATAACTCTGACGAGATATAATATTAAGACGCTCAGGATAGCCATCGCTTGGATCGCTTTCTAAAAAATCCCCAAATGGAACAAGAGAATTTCCTGCTAATTTACGAAGACGATATCGAGCATCTTCATGGGCTTTTTGAACGATTAATATTAATTCATTGAGAATTATATCTCGTTGGCTTTTATCTTCTTTGAGCAGACGATGTGTGTACTGCTTGTCTTCAGATTCGCTAACTGAGTTAGATAACCACTTTGATATTCCGTTAAACTTAGTTTTTTTTGTCTTTCTTTCATCGAAAATACTCTCTAATATTACTCAGATTTACAATATAAGCCTTCAACTAACTAAGATAATTTTAAACTATATGTAAAACTTAATACTGAAAGAATAATAGTATAGCAAAATAATGCGGTAAGTATTGAACAAGAGCTATAACGCTTACTCTGTATTACTTTTTGGCAAGGGCGGATTCTGAAATTTAGACAAAATGGGTTGGTCAAGAGAACAATAAGAGAGTGTAATTGAATACAGCATCTTGAAGTAGAGCTAAGAGAAAAACATCAACTCTCGTTTGCTGTTATCAAATAGATAACAATGAAACAAATTTCTATATGACTGAAAATAGCTCTCTAGTAAGCATGGAAATTATTAGATAGTCAACCTACTATGTCAACCGAGTGCTAGGCTACAGTTAGCAAGCTTGAGAAGCAACTATGACTGCCCTGATTCTAAACCTCAGCCCCACCATTGAACTAACAGATGAGCAGTTCTTCCAACTGTGTCAGAATAATCGAGATTTGCGACTTGAGCGCACCGCAGAGGGAGAATTAATTATCATGCCACCAACTGGATGGGAAAGCGGAAATCGAAATTCAAAACTAACAGCCCGGTTAGAATTTTGGGCTAGCCATCGCTCTATCCAGAACCCTTGTAGAGAGATGTAGCACTGCTACATCTCTACATTCTTTTTCACTCATATCTCTTTTGAGTAAATTAATTAAAAAGGGTAATCTTTTTGAGAATGGTATGAGATGGGTTACTTTTATGTTCGTCGATTAACTAAAGTAGCGCTAGCTTGGTCAACAGGCATCAGCACAACTTCATTAATATTGACATGGGGCGATCGCGTCACACAGAAAAATATCACATCAGCCACATCATCTGCTGTCAGGGGTGTAACTCCCTGGTATACTTTGTTGGCGCGTTCAGTATTTCCGTGAAAACGCACCTCGCTAAATTCCGTTTCAACCATACCAGGATCAACCGAAGTCACACGGACTCGTGTTCCCAACAAGTCTTGTTTTAAACCTTCAGAAATTGCTCTCACAGCAGCTTTGGTAGCACAGTAGACATTGCCCCCAGGATATGTTTGATGTCCAGCAATGGAACCTAAATTTACCACATGACCGCGATCGCGACTCACCATTCCCGGAATAACATAGCGGGAGAGGTAAAGTAAACCCTTAACGTTAGTATCAATCATGTCTTCCCAGTCTTGAAAACTGCCCTCATACAACTTGTCTAAACCACGACTTAAACCAGCATTATTAATGAGAATGTCGATGTCAGACCAGGAAGGGGGTAGAGTAACAATGGCAGATTCAACAGCGCTGCGATCTCGCACATCTAGCTGTAACAAAAGAATTTCAGTACTAAACTCTTTACTGAGAGTCTCTGCTAGCTGCTGCAAACGTTCTAATCGTCGTGCTGCCAAGATCAGTTTTGCACCCGCACCAGCGAAGATTCTTGCACAAGCAGTACCAATACCACTACTTGCACCAGTGATCAAAATGATTTGATTTTGTAGGGAACTCATTGGGATAGTTAGAAGTTAATAGTTATGAATTAGCACAAGTTTCATAGTTCATAATTTATCATCAGTCGTCTCTAACTCCTAACATCATCTCCGTTTGATTACTTATTAAACTCGAAGAACCCCAAAGAGCCAGTGTGAGTCTTGTTTCTTTTCTACGAGACACTCCGCCTACGCTATTGATTTGAAGTTAATCAGCAAAAGTCTGAAACTACCGAATTTGATTCATAAATAAAATGGTCAATTTGTATAGTGTTAAGTACTAGTAATTAAACTTAAACCAATCTCAATATTTAATACAAATAACGGCGATGTTGGAGATGGGCTACTCCTGGGCACTTTTTTAAACCTAACAACGACATTTGAGGCTATATAAACAAAATCTACTGATTTCGTTTGCAAATAATTAAAGTTTTTAGCAAATTATATATTCAGTATATATACAGATTTATTCTAAGAAAATAGTCTTTATTATAACAATAGATAACAAAATAATATTTACCACTAAGCTTTATAAAAAAAATTAAGTTGAAAATGTCTGCATTAGATATGGTGCAGTCTCATTGCGGTGTGACCTGTTACCTATTATCTGGGGCAATTCCTTTTGGTTCCTCAATTTCAAGGGCTAGAGCCAGAGATCACTGACTATCTTTGTACTTAACCAAGTCAAAATTTCCCCAACAAAATTTGAAATTTAATTCAACTTACTTTATTTATGTTAGCTACTTCTACCACTACTGTCCCAGAAGAGAATAACTTAATTCAGTGTGATGCTGATCCGGGATTTATCTCCTGGTTAAGTCAAGCCGGAGGTTCGGTTGCCATCACCACCTACCAAGCTGGAAAACTGGCAATTGTGGGCTGGAATGGGCAACAAATTACCATGCTGCTACGCCAATTTTCTAAACCAATGGGGTTGGCAGTTCATGGTTCACGTCTGGCATTAGCTAGCCATCATGAAGTCATTTTATTAGCCAATGCTCCTGCACTAGCTTATGAATTTTTAGAAGACCAGCCTGGACGCTATGATGCCCTCTACCTGCCACGGATGGCATACTTTACAGGCGACCTCAATATTCACGACCTGGAATTTGGCAGAGAAGGGCTATGGATTGTCAACACCCGCTTTTCCTGTCTTTCTGCCTTGAGTCCAGACTTTAGCTTTGTACCGCGCTGGCATCCCAAATTTATTTCCGAAGTAGTCCCAGAAGACCGCTGCCACCTGAATGGATTAGCAATGGTGGATGGTAAACCCAAGTATGTGACTGCCCTCGGTGCGACGGATACCGTTGGCGGGTGGCGACCGGGTAAAGCCAACGGTGGAGTCGTGGTGGAAGTGGAGAGCAATGAAATTGTTTTAGATGGATTATCAATGCCCCATTCCCCAATTTGGCATGACGGGTTTTTGTGGCTGCTCAACTCTGGTGCTGGGGAAATATGGCGTATTCATCCAGAATCAGGGGACAAACAGGTAGTTTGTGTGCTGCCAGGATTTCTGCGGGGATTGTGCTGTGTGGGATATTACGCCCTGATCGGACTTTGCCAAATTCGAGAACGGCATATTTTCGGAGGGTTGCCCATTACCCAACGGTTTGAGCAGTTGCTTTGTGGTGTGGCCGTGGTGGATTTGCGAAATGGGCAGCAGGTGGGGATGTTGAAGTTCACAACAGGCTGTCAAGAACTTTATGATGTGCAGTTTCTCCCTGGTATGCAGCGGCCGATGGTTTTGAATCAGGAACGAAAAGAAATCCGCCAAGCATTTACTGCACCAGAATTTAACTACTGGCTGCGACCGAGTGCGGTGATTCCTAATGGCTAAAGAGTCTGCCTAATCAGATCGTAATTGTTGAAATCAAATTTTTAGTTTTTTTCAGAGGTTTTTTATGGCTGAATTGCAAGTCAATACTACCACCGACAATAATCAATCTAACCCCGCAGTAGCAATAGATAAACAACATGGGGACTTTGTTATCGCTTGGCAAAGTTTTGGTCAGGATGGGTTTTCGGATGGGATATATGCTCAACGCTACGACAGGGCTGGGGTGGCTCAAGGAGAAGAATTCCAGGTCAATACCAACATCGCTGACAGTCAAAATAACCCCACAGTAGCGATGGATATAAATGGGGACTTTGTTATTTCCTGGGCTAGCAAGCAGGATGGGTCTGGCTATGGGATATATGCTCAACGCTACAACAGTGCTGGGGAGGCTCAAGGGGAAGAATTCCTGGTCAATACCAACACCACTGGCAACCAAGTTAGCTCCACAGTAGCAATGGATGCAAATGGTGATTTTGTCATTTCCTGGCAAAGTGATGAGCAGGACAGCTCTTACTTTGGAATATATGCCCAGCGCTACAACAGTGCTGGGGATGCTGTAGGGGACGAAATTAAAGTCAGTACCAACACTATCTATCAAATTAACCCCACAGTAGCGATGGATGCTGATGGGGACTTTGTCATTTCCTGGCAAAGCTATGATCAGGAAAGTTCTCACTTTGGAATATATGCCCGACGCTACAGCTACACCACTGCCGGGGAGTTGCAAGAAGGTAATGAATTTCAGGTCAATACTGACTTCCTTGGTGACCAAAAAAACCCCACACTAGCGATGGATGCAAGTGGGAACTTTGTTATTTCCTGGGAAAGCGATGGTCAGAACGGGTCTGGCAAGGGGATATATGCCCAACGCTACAACAGTGCCGGGCAAGCCCAAGGGAGCGAATTTAAGGTCAATACCAACACTACTAACAACCAAACTAACCCCACAGTAGCGATGGATGGAGGGGGAGACTTTATCATCTCTTGGACTAGTGATGGTCAGGACGGGTCTGGCAAAGGGATATATGCCCAACGTTACAACAGTGCCGGGCAAGCCCAAGGGGGCGAATTTAAGGTCAATTCTTACATTGTTGGGGATCAAAGTACCCCCACAGTAGCGATGGATGGAGCAGAGAACTTTGTCATTTCCTGGCAAAGCGATGGTCAAGACGGTTCTGGTAATGGAATATATGCCCAACGCAACGTCATTCCTGGGATTCCGCCGACAATCACCTCTACTTCTGGCTCTGCACTGGCATATACCGAAAATACCACTACAGCCATTGATTCAGGGATCACTGTCAGTGATACAGACTCCTCCAATCTCACTAGTGCGATCATCAGCATTAGCAGTGGCTTCATTTCTAGTCAAGATATCCTCGCCTTCACCAACCAAAATGGGATTAAGGGCAGTTACAACAGCAGCACAGGTGTCTTAATCTTAACTGGCAGTTCCACCGTTGCTAATTATCAAACCGCACTGCGTTCCATTACTTATACCAACAGCAGTGACAGCCCCAATACCACAAATCGTACTATCAGCTTTATAGTCAACGATGGGACTGCTAATAGTACTACCGTTACCCGCATCATTAATATTACGGGAGTGAATGATGCGCCTGTTGCTACTGGTTCTACCTTTGCATTGCCATACACAGAAAATGACACTATAGCCATTGACTCAGGCATCACTATCAGTGATACAGACTCCTCCAATCTCACTAGTGCTACGGTTAGCATTAGCAGTGGCTTTATTTCTGGTCAAGATATCCTCGCCTTCACCAACCAAAATGGGATTACGGGCAGTTACAACAGCAGCACAGGTGTCTTAACCTTAACTGGTAGTTCCAGTATTGCTAATTATCAAACCGCACTGCGTTCCATTACTTATACCAACAGCAGTGACAACCCCAATACCACAAATCGTACTATCAGCTTTATAGTCAATGATGGGACTGATAATAGTGCTACCGTTTCTCGCATCATTAATATAACGGGAGTGAATAATGACCCATTTGTTGCCAATCTTATTGCTGACCAAACAGCGACAACAGACACCGCTTTCAACTTCGCCCTACCAGTAAACACCTTCGCAGATGTGGATGCTGGAGATCATCTCACCTACACCGCCACCTTGGAAAATGGTAGTCCACTTCCTGTTTGGTTAACTTTCAACGGCACTACCTTCAGTGGTACTCCCACAAATGACAACGTTGGTAGCTTTAACATCAAAGTTATCGCCAGTGATGGAACGGCAACTGCCAGCGATGTTTTTGCGCTGACAGTGGCTAATACCATTAATCAAATCCCTAATGTGATTAATGGCACTTCAGGTGTAGACAACTTGACTGGTACCGTGAACAAAGACATCATTTCAGGATTGCTGGGCAATGACACTCTTCAGGGGCTGGGTGATAACGACACCCTCGATGGCGGCGATGGCAATGATTCCTTAGATGGTGGTATAGGTATTGACAGCCTCATCGGTGGTAAAGGCAATGATACTTATATTGTGGACAGCATCGGCGACATCATTACTGAAGGCTTAAATGCGGGCACAGATTTAGTCAAGTCTTCGGTGAGTTGGGTGTTGGGAGCTAACCTGGAAAACTTGACTCTGATTGGAACTGACGCAATAAATGGTACTGGTAACAGCCTTAATAACATCTTGATTGGAAATACTGGTGCTAACATCTTGAGCGGAGAAGGTGGTAATGACACCTTATTAGGTGATGCAGGTAATGACACTTTATTAGGCAGTGCAGGTAATGACACCTTGGATGGAGGTACAGGAACTGATAGTCTTAATGGTGGAGTCGGCAATGACACTTATATCGTAGACAACCTCGGTGATACGATTACTGAAGGTTTAAATGCAGGCACAGATTTAGTTAAGTCTTCCGTGAGTTTTGTGTTAGCAGATAACGTGGAGAACTTGACCCTGACTGGAACCGACGCTATCGATGGTACTGGTAACAGCCTTAATAACATCTTGATTGGAAATACTGGTGCTAATAAGTTGAGCGGAGGAGATGGTAACGATAGTCTCTTTGGTAGCTCAGGCAATGACAGTTTGTTAGGCGGTGCAGGTAATGACACCTTGGATGGAGGTTTAGGAGCTGACAGTTTTGATGGTGGAGCCGGCAATGACATTTATACTGTAGATAACCTGAACGATTCTATTACTGAAGGCTTAAATGCAGGCATAGATTTAGTTAAGTCTTCCGTGAGTTTTGTGTTAGCAGATAACGTGGAAAACTTAACCCTGACTGGAACCGGAGCAATTGATGGTACTGGTAACAGCCTTAATAATATCCTGATTGGAAATACTGGTGCTAATAAGTTGAGCGGAGGAGATGGTAACGATAGCCTCTTTGGTAGTTCAGGTAATGACAGCTTGTTAGGCGGTGCAGGCGATGACACCTTAGATGGAGGTGCAGGGATTGATACTCTCAATGGTGGAGTCGGTAATGACATCTACACTGTAGACAATGTTAGCGATATTATTACCGAAGGCTTAAATTCAGGCACAGATTTAGTCAAGTCTGCTGTGAATTGGGTATTAGGAGAGAACTTTGAGAACTTGACCCTGACTGGAAGCGCGACAATTGGTACTGGTAACAGCCTTGATAACATCCTGGCCGGAAATGCTGCTGCGAACACCTTGACCGGAGGAGATGGTAACGATAGCCTTTTTGGTAGCTCAGGCAATGACACCTTGTTGGGTGGTACAGGCGATGACACCTTGGATGGAGGTACAGGAATTGATAGTCTCAATGGTGGAGTCGGCAATAACACTTATATCGTAGACAATGTTAGCGATATTATTGTTGAAGGTTTAAATGCAGGCACAGATTTAGTTAACTCTTCGGTAAATTGGGTCTTGGGAGATAACCTAGAGAATTTGACCCTGATTGGAACTGGGGCAATCACTGCTACTGGTAACGGTCTTAATAACATCCTGATTGGAAATACTGGTGCTAATACGTTATCAGGAGGAGATGGTAATGATAACCTCTTTGGTGGTTCAGGTAATGACAGCTTATTAGGTGGTGTAGGAAACGATAGCCTCTTTGGTGGAATTGGTAAAGATACGCTGACTGGTGGAGCTGGACAAGATAGCTTATATCTGACTGATACCCGCACTGGAGGCTATGATACGATCGCTGATTTTACTGTTGGAGATGATACTATCTTCATTTCTAAGGCGGAATTCGGACTGAGCCAATCTCAGGATACGATACTCGATCCGGGCTTGTTCCGACTTGGTACGATCGCTACAGCTGCAAGCGATCGCTTCATCTACAATCAAAGTACGGGGAACTTGTTCTTTGATAAAGATGGATTGGGCGGTACAGCACAAGTTCAAATAGCCCAGTTCTCCAATAAGGTAGTGCTTAGTAGTACAAATATTACTGTGATTGCTTAACCAAAGCTAACTATAGCTAGCATTAGTAAATTACCCAGTAAGAGACAGATCAACTCTTGCTGGGTAATTTGTCATAAATACACACTTGAGCGCAACACAACTGCAAATTTTTAACTTTCTTCTTGGGGATAACCATTTTTCTCGCGTTTGAGGCTTTCTTCTAAGGCTTGAATTTGTTCGCGTCTAGCTTCCAACTCTAAGGAACGCCGCGCTAAGTCTTGGTTCTGTAATGTCAGGGATTGTCGCCAATGTTCTGCTCGTTCGGCTTCATGCTGCAAAAATTCCGGGGTAATGCCGATGGTGAGGTAGTTTTGTACCAGGTGGAGTACCCAGTTGGTGGCGTCTTCTAGTCTTTCAATGTCGCCTGTAGGGGAAAGTTCTACTAGAACAAGCAAGTTCTCACTCATGATCTTTCCCTTTCCCAGTAGAATGAAAGCTTCTTCGGGAATTATCGCCCACAAGTTATCAGCTTCTTGACGCGCCAATAAGCGTAACTGGTGCTGGTCTAAAAAATCGTTTTTACGCACCTGGGCTAGATATAGCATGAGGGTCGCTTCGCTCCAATTCAAAATTCAAAATTCAAAATTCAAAAAAAATTTAATAAAAAAATAAGTGCCAGAATGGATATTTGGATCTTGTTAATTGGTAATGGGTAATTGGGAATTATTAACACTTCCATTACCCATTACAGTTATCCTAAGCCACGCAGACTATGCCTACGATAACCCCTGGAGGCGACCGCGCAAAATTTCTGCTTGCTTCTGTGCTTCTGCTAAGGCGTCACGCGCCCCCTGTACCACGTCGGGCCTAGCTTTATCTACGAAACTAGGATTGTTTAATCTGGTACTCAAGGATTGAACTTCTGCTTCAGCTTTACTCAAGCTTTTTTCTAGCTTGGCACGGACAACTTCAATATCTACCACACCGCTTAGAGGAATTAGCACCTGTATTGTACCAATTACACCTGCGTAGACGCTTTGCGGCTTGCCGTCAGGCATCGCATTTTCTGTTTCTTGTGGTTGTTCTAATTCTTTCTGCGGAAAAAACTGTCTCCATAACTTTTGTCTAGCTTGAGCAGTTAATAAATTTTGGCTAACAAACCACGCTGTGTAAGCAAAACCAACTAGTTCAAAGAAAGTTCCGATGATGGGAATATCATCAATGGCATTCCCCGCAGCTAAAGCCACTCTACCAAAGACAATGGCCACGATAATTAAGCCAATTGTCTTCAAACCTCTTTGAGGTTTTTTCGCAGCAACAGTTTGGTTTTCTTGCTTGTCGGTAATAGTTAAAGTCTCAACCTTCGCCAAATCTTTAATATAAGACTGTCCAGCAGTGAGAATTTCCCGCTCCTTCTCGCTTTCAGTTTGCAAATTCGCTGTCACTTTTACCCCTGGCTTAATATCCGCCTCAGCCCGCAAATTCCGAATTGTGCGGATAGTAGCAATCAGTAATTCAAACTGTTCTTCTAAAGCTGAATCAATTAGGTTTGCATCTACCTGCGGATAGATTTGTAATGGTAAAGTTTGCGGAGAATCTGCTGATTGTTGGGTGAGAGTTTGCCAAATTTCTTCGGTAATATGAGGCATGAAGGGATGAAGCAGTTTCATAATCCCTTCTAGTATGTAGCCGAGGGTTTGCTGTGCTACCCGCCGCGATACTGGATTGGCATCTGCTTGCAATCTGGATTTCACTAGTTCAATATACTGATCGCAGAAATCGCCCCAAATAAACTCGTAGAGTCCTTTTGCTGCTTCCCCTAAACCGTAATTATCGATGTAATTAGTGGTTTGTTTAACAACTTGATGATACCGCGAGATAATCCAGCGATCGCTCAATTCTGTGGCAACTGGATTCCCCAATTGTTGCGGTGTCTGTCCATCCAAATTCATCATTACAAACCGGGCTGCATTCCACAACTTGTTTGCAAAGTTGCGCGATGCCTCTACAGAAGCCGATTCATCCTTTTTGCGATCGTATTCTAAGCGGATATCTTGACCAGCACCAGCCACTTCTCTAATTAAGGTATACCGCAGGGCATCAGTACCATATTTGTCAATTAATAACAGAGGGTCAATACCATTACCTTTGGTCTTTGACATCTTCTGACCTTTTTCATCCAGCACCAAGCCGTGGATGTAAACTGTTTGGAAAGGCATTTGCTGCGTAAAATGCCCAGCCATCATTGTCATTCTGGCTACCCAGAAAAAGATGATGTCAAAGCCTGTCACCAAAGTAGTAGTCGGGTAATAAGTTGCTAAATCCTGAGTTTGTTCCGGCCAGCCCAAAGTCGAAAATGGCCAGAGTCCAGAAGAAAACCAGGTATCTAGCACATCTGGGTCTTGTTCTAACTTGACATTTTCGCCAAATTGTGATTTAGCTTTTTCCCAGGCTTCGGTTTCCGATTTTGCTACTACAAACGGCGTGTTATCGGTAATTTGTCCATCCGTTTCACTGACAGCGTACCAAGCCGGAATTTGGTGTCCCCACCATAATTGACGAGAAATACACCAATCAGTGAGTTTTACTAGCCAATCACGATAAACTTTAGTCCAGCGTTGGGGGACAAACTCTGGAGAAGTTTGCTGGTCGAGGAATTCGAGAGTATTGTCAGCTAGGGGGCGAATTTTGACGAACCACTGAGTCGAGAGGAGGGGTTCAATAGGTACTTTACCGCGATCGCTGTAGGGAACGGTATGCTTATAATCTTCGATCTTCACCAAAAAGCCATCTGCTTCTAGGCGAGAAACCACATTTTTTCTAGCAACAAAGCGGTCTTGTCCTTGAAACTCCCCAGCATTGGCGTTGAGAGTGCCGTCTTTATTCATAATGTTGATGAACGGCAGATTGTGACGCTTACCCATCTCAAAATCGTTCGGGTCATGGGCGGGAGTTATCTTTACGCAACCCGTGCCGAAAGTGGGGTCAACGTATTCATCCCCAATAATCGGAATTTCTCGTTGTAGAATGGGCAGAGTTAAAGTTTTGCCAATAAGATGTTTGTAGCGATCGTCATTGGGATTAACTGCTACTGCTGTATCACCCAGCATCGTTTCTGGTCGAGTTGTCGCCACCTCTACAAAACCAGAACCATCGGTGAGAGGATAACGGAAGTGCCAGAGATTTCCATTCACCTCTTGATTTTCTACTTCCACGTCAGACACAGCCGATTGGGAAGCTGGACACCAATTAACTAAATATTCACCACGATAAATTAAGCCTTCCTCGTAAAGGCGAGTAAATGCCTCGACAACAGCCTTAGATAAACCCTCATCCAGGGTAAACCTTTCCCGCGACCAGTCCACCGAAACACCCAAGCGTCGTAGCTGATTCAGAATCGTTCCCTCAGACTCCGCTTTCCATTGCCAAGCGCGTTCTAAAAATTTTTCACGCCCCAATTCGTAGCGAGTCTTACCCTCTGTTTTGAGTTGCTTTTCCAGCATAGTATGCACCGCGATGCTGGCGTGGTCAGTTCCGGGTAGCCACAGGGTATTACGTCCCTGCATCCGGTGGTAGCGCACGAGGGTATCAATCAAGGAACTTTCAAAAGCGTGACCCATGTGCAAACTGCCGGTGACATTCGGCGGTGGAATGACGATGCAGTAGGGTTCGCCGCCTTTGTTGGGGTCAGCTTTGTAAACTTGGTTGTCTTCCCAGAATTTTTGCCACTTGGCTTCAGTGGAAAAGGGGTCGTAGAGACTGGGGAGATTGGGAATAGTTGCGGTCATGCTGGGAAAACTAACTATGGAAGGACTCTAATAAATTTTGCCACAGGGTTGGAGAGGGTTTGTTTAGTAATTCTCTAAATCGTGGATGTACCCTTAAAAAATCTATCTGGAAATGCGAAATCTATTTTTAACCCTTGTAGTTATCTTGCATAAATTCCGTAGCTGATATCTGTATATTCATCCAGAAAGACTCATGAAATTGAAACCAGGTTTATTTCAACTCATAGTATTCGTTATGACTGTATCGCTACTTGCTTCTTGTGCGACAACCCCAGAAGCAAGACAGTCAGATTGCAACTCCACAACGTCGCCAAATGAACAAGCTAATAACTGTTCTCCCTCATCTAATAGTAGCGGTAGATCGAGTGGTTACTCTAGTGGAAGTAGCATTAGAAGATCCGGTTTTGGTAATTCATCGGAGGTTGGGACTTCCAGAGGTTCTGCCAAGGGCCGTAGTGGTTTTGGTAGTTTCGGTCGCGGTGGTCATGCGGGTGGATAAGAGAGTTATGAATATTTTCAACAGTCCTCAACGAAAGCGTCTATTTCAGTCAATGAAAATGGGTTGGTATAACTTTGCTCCTATTGAAGAAGGAACAGGTATACCTCTAACTGACCAAGAAACACCTTATGCTCTTTATTATTGCCATCAAGTTTTACCGCAGACGATCCAAGAAATCCAGCAAGCGTCGGAATTAGTCGGTAGTGTTTTAACCCAAGCGTGGGAGATTATCCGCACTCTTGATGAGGATACACTACTTTACTATGGATTTCCGGAAGCTACCATTAAGTTAGTTAAATATGACTTTCTCGCACCATTTTGTATGCGTCTTGACTGGTGCTGGAATCAAGAAAAAGGGATAAAAAAGGTAGTAGAAACTAATCCCCAAACTCCTAGTTTTTGGTTTGAGTGTACGGATGGCAATAATAAAGTCGCCAGACACTTTGGATTGCAAGAACCAGATTTAAATGCTCAAAAAATATTAAAAATAACACTTAATCAGCATGTAAATAGAGCCGCATTAAATTTGGGTAAACCAATTACAGACTGTCGCGTAGCATTTACAGCTTTAAATAATGCCGAAGATTTAGGTACTATGCGATGGCTAAGAAATTACTTGGAGTCCAAAAGTGCCATTTTACCCTTAGAATATCTTGGCATCAAAGATGGAGAGTATCTATTTGACCAGAGAACAAAAAAACCAATAGATATACTTTTTATGTGGTATCCAGTGGAATGGCTAATCCATGATACTGATGAAAAAGGTGAAAGATTATGGCCGGCTCTAGAGCAATTAATTTTTGAGAATAAAATTGTGATTGTGAACTTTGGTTCTGCCTTTGCACTGCAACCAAAAAGTATATTTGCCCTAATTACAGATTTGGGATATGACTTTTTTTCTAACAAAGATGCTGGAACAGTTTGGGAATATTTTCCGAAAACATCACTGAGTGCAACAGCAATAGGTAATTCATACTTTGCCAAACCAATTTTAGGAAGAGAAGGTGAAGGAGGATTTGCAGTTAATTCGGGAAATATCTCTGTGCGTAGTAATAATAATGACCCTTGGTATACACAACAGAATTATGTCTATCAAGAGTTATTAGAATTTCCTAAATTAGAAATTGATGGCAAGTCAATGACTCAAGTTTGGGGAGCATGGCTATATAACAATGGTAATGACAAATTTATATCTGGAGGTGTAGGAATCCGCCTTTCTGAAGGGGAAATTACAGATAACTTATCCTATTGGTGTCCTATTGGATGCTAATTTTAATAACACCGATAATTAGAGGCAAATATGAAACCTCAAACTACCACCCCTTCGCCCTGGACATACATACCCACTCTCTACTTTGCCTCTGGCATACCTTATATCATCATCAATACAGTTTCCGTAATCTTTTACAAAAAGCTCGGAATAGATAATACTCAAATTGCCTTGTGGACAAGTTTTCTCTATCTACCTTGGGTCATCAAAATGTTTTGGGGCCCAATTGTCGATATTTATTCTACTAAACGTCAATGGATACTTTATACCCAATTTGCGATGTTCGCTTGTTTGGGTTTGATAGCCTTCTCCTTGCAACTGCCAAATTTCTTTTTCATCTCCCTTGTAACATTAACAATAGGAGCATTTATTTCTGCAACTTATGACATTGCCGCAGATGGCTTTTATCTGTTGGCTTTATCTCCAGAACAACAAGCTTTATTTGTTGGCATTCGCTCACTGTTTTATAGAATGGCTGTCATTTTTGGCTCTGGAATATTAGTAGTCTTAGCAGGTCAGCTTGAAGTGTCTCTGAACAACATTCCTTTAAGCTGGACTATAACTATCGGTTTCTCTGCTTTAATTTTAGCAATCCTGTTTATTTTCCATCGCCTAATTTTACCTTTACCTGAATCAGATAATCAGCGACAAATAGAAGCTAGAGAAAATATACCTTTTTGGTCAATCATTAGCTCATATTTTGCTCAAGATAAAATTATAAATATTTTAGCATTTATCTTGCTCTACAGACTTGGCGAAGCAATGCTTGTGAAGATAGCCTCTTTATTTTTATTGGACAAACCAAAAGTAGGTGGTTTAGGGCTATCAACATCAGATGTCGGATTAGTCTACGGAACATTTGGGGTAATATCCCTAATCTGTGGAGGAATTTTAGGAGGCTTGCTAATTTCTAGATATGGATTAAAAAAATGCTTATTCCCTATGGCTTTAGCATTGAATTTACCTGATATTTTTTATGTGTATATGGCTTACACGAAGCCTTCACTAACATTAGTGTATCCCTTGGTTTCCTTAGAGCAATTTGGCTATGGTTTTGGATTTACAGCTTTTAGTGTTTATTTAATGTATATTTGCCAAGGCGAATATAAAACTTCTCATTTTGCCATATCTACTGGCATTATGGCTTTAGGAATGATGTTACCCGGATTAGTTAGTGGTTATCTGCAAAAAGCACTTGGCTATCCATTATTTTTTGTCTTGATTTGTTTGCTGACCATTCCTGGAATGATTGCTCTATTTTTTATACCTTTAAAAGAAGAACCAAAACGTCAAAATAAGTAATTTTACTACAACTTATGAGTTATGTTTTGGGAATAGATGGTGGCGGTAGCAAGACTATTTGTGTCTTGATGGATGATTTGCGTCAGGTGCTAGGCCGTGGTGAAGCAGGCCCATCTAACTATCAGAGTATAGGTATCGAAGCCACTCTACAATCTATTCAATCTGCAATTCACAATGCGGTTGAGGCAGCAATAATTACAAATACTCTAAAGATTGACGCGATATGTTTGGGTTTAGCGGGTGTAAGTCGTGCAGCAGATATCGAAGTAGTGAAAGGTTTAGTTAAAGAGTTAGAGAATAACAAATTGCCTATTAATTGGGCGTTACAGCCAGCGAATATTGTAATTTGTAACGATGCTTTAATTGCTTTAGTTGGTGGAATTGGTCAGCCTGTAGGAATTGTGGTTGCAGCAGGTACTGGTTCGATAGTTTTCGGACGAAATCATGAAGGAGAGACTAAGCGAGTCGGCGGCTGGGGGTATATTTTAGGAGATGAAAGTAGCGCTTATAAAATTGCGATCGCAGGCATGAACGCAGCATTACAATCTTATGATGGACGGGAAATATCAACGAGTTTGATAGAGGGTTTCAAACAGCATCTTGATTTGGAAAGTATAGAAGATTTAATAGAAGTAGTATATCGCCGAGAATGGGGAGTTAAACAGATAGCAGCTTTAGCACCAGTTGTAGATTTTGCAGCCGCGTCAGGTGATATAGTAGCGAATATGATAATTGATGATGCTGTAAAAGAGTTAGTAAAAGCTACATCTACAGTAATTGATGCAATTTTTACTACTGACTCAGTTTTAGAAGTAGTGACAACGGGAAGTGTCTGGCGCGGTAGATGCAAGATCCATGAGAGATTTGCAGCATCTCTTATTAAGAAGTTTCCTAATGTAAAGGTAATATTTCCGAGGTATGAACCTGCTTATGGTGCTGGTTTGTTAGCGTTGCAGACAACTCAAAATTGACGCGAAGAAAGCAATAATAGGAGTTTTCATTCTGCGAATATGCGCCCCAAAAAAGCTATTATTTCAAACCAAGCTGCGGTGCTAGCACTAGAATCATAACGATAACCGTCGTCGCGCATGAATGTATGTTCTGCTTCATACAAGAAAACTTGGTGAGGTATGTTAGCATTTTCAATTGCTTTGATTATGGTTTGGCGATCGCTCTCTGGTATATGAGGGTCAAGAGTACCAAATACTATTAACATCTCGCCTTTGATTTCACTTACCCTCTGGATTGTATCGGCTACCTCTTTCCCCAGTTTGCCACTAGGAATCCCAGTAGGGTAACAACAGACACAAGCCCGAATTTCGCTCTGAAATGCGGCGCGGAAAGCTAAATGTCCACCAATACAAAAGCCGAAAGTGCCTATTTGATTTGGAGAAACCGCACTCTCTGTTTTCAGAAATTCAATCACAGCAAGACAATCGGCATCATAATCAGCTACGGAGGTTCGACGCGCATCGTCATTTCCTCGCATCCTTCCCAGATCGTCTGGCTCAATTACTAAACCAACAGGCTCTATTCGATGAAAAATTTCTGGGGCTGCTACTACATAGCCGTATCCTGCTAAGTAGTTCGCTAAACGAATCATTGGATCGCCTAACTGATAAATATCACTGTAGAAGACAATACCAGGGTATTTTCCTGCTGCTTTGGGAGCCGCTACATAAACACGCATTAAGCTGCCATCTACTCTTAACTCAACATTGTGCTTAGTGATTTGCACTTTTTTGTCTCCGTGTTCCGCTTGCTGTCATTAGGTTCTACACTTTAGCGCCGCAGCATCCGGTTATTTTCAACCCACAATTTGGCGGCGATCGCTTAATATTCCTAATGCAAAGTTTGTTGCGATAGTTATGACTTAGTTTTAGAAGTAGTCACAAAGGGAAGCGTGTGACGCTGTAGATGCAAGATGCATGAGAGATTTACTGTGTATTTTGTTAATAAATCTCCTGAAGTAACATGATTTTTCCGAGGTATGAGCTTGCTTAAGGTGCTGGTTTATTAGCTTTAATTAATTTATTATGATTGTTGCATTGATGAAAGATATCTTAAGTTAATAAATCTCACAAAGTAGAAGTTAGGCTATTTAGAGGATGTTTTAAAAGGGTCTTTTGCTCTCATAGTTAGCACAGCGAAGCATCTTAGTAGATGGCTAAAACCTTAATTTTTCGTTGCACTTAACTCAGTGCAGAACAGCAAAATTATACCTTTCGCGGCTTTTAAAACATCCTCTTATATAGGAATCATATTTTGTTTCTGAAAAAGGTTACGAGATAATACGGAGGGATATATCTGTCTGACAGGAAACAATGATAAATCAGTATCTAAAAGCTGTGATCGCTCCCTTTCAAGGGCTACTTATACTAAGCAGTTTCGCCTATATATTGCTATAACTATATAAAAACTCAGCAGAAATTTTGTGAAATCTTTGTAATTTAAGTTAACTTATGCGCTTATCTAGCACAGACATCAGAAGATTTTTAGAAGAAGGAAGCCTTAAAATAGTTGGTAGAAGTGAACTTGAGTTCAATGCTAATGAGCAAATCAGACCTTCTTCTGTCGATATTCGTATCTCCGATAATTTTTGGAAATTTAAAAATTCTGAAAGGCTTGAGTATTTAGATATATTAGATATAGAAAAAGCTAGATATTTTAAAGATAATCCTAAATTAATTTATGAACAAATACATTTATTAAATGGAGAATATTTAGAAATAAAACCCGGCGAACTAATTATAACTGAAACTTTTGAGTGGATAGAGTTACCAATTTTTATTTCTGCGAATTTGAAAGGAAGAAGTAGTTTTGCCAGACTAGGGATTTCAATACATTGTACTGGTGATTTTATAAATCCTGGATATAAAGGTCATATGCCGATGCAGTTAGTTAATCATAATTCTATACCAATCAGAATATATCCATATCTAAGTATGGCACAACTAGTTTTTGAAAGAGTATCTTCAGAACCAGATGTTGATTACCAGAAGCTCTCAAGCAGTATATACAAATCTGATAGTGGAAACGTCGGTGGCTTATCTTTATGGTTTCGCGATAGAGAAATAGAAAAAGTAGCACTTCGTATTAGTGGTCAAAAATTTGAACAAAAAACTCAAATGATGATTGAAGACGCACTAATTAGAAGTGAAAAACGAACATTAAGACAAATAGAAAGTTATCTTAAACGAGCTAAAGTATCAGAACCAAAGCAAATTCATAAACGGTTGCAAAATTTTGAATCTAAAGACATCAAGCGTGACAAGAAAATGCGGATCTTTTTTTGGGTTTTTACATTGCTTTTCGGAGCAGATTTAAGTGTATTTATACCTGAACTTATTAAATTTATTGCTACTGGAAATACTCATGAGCCAATGTTTTGGATTAGTTTCATAATGGGATTATTCTCATTAATTATTCTATGGATTACATTTGATATCAAATTTATTGGATTTTAGTAAAAATTTTATTTAGGACTAGCCTAGATAAACTAGTTTGACTGCCAACGCTTTCCTTATCTCAAGGGCTTCTGGACGAAGATCGATAAATTCTTGTAGTTGTCCGTTAGCAAAGCTCACCGAAGATATCGCGTCTTGTAGATGCTGCTTTATCATTGTTCGCTGTTAGACAGATATACTTTTACGTATATCTCGTAGTCTTTTTCAAAATCAAATAGAATTCCTATATATTACTGTATGATGCTGCTACTGGCAAAACAATAGCAGTTTTGGATACAAAGTATAAAGCCCCAGAACTGGCAGGATATACAGATATTCATCAAATGATCAGCTACGCCAACACAACAAAATGCAAGCAAGCCTTTTTGATATACCCCAAAGACTTGACACAGCCACTAGGTGTTAAAAGCGATCAAATCCGAGTCCGCAGCCTCACCTTTTCCCTAGATGATAATCTCGATCGCGCAGGTCAAACCTTCTTAAAAAACCTTTTTCTCCTAATTCCCTCAGAACTCACACCGACAATTAGTAAAGGGGACAGATGACATTCGCTTGTGGCGAAGCACCCATCCCCGAATAGCTGCCCAGATCATGAACCTGGAATCTATAGTCCGGTATCTAATAATCACAGTATCGGCCGAGATATGTAGATTGTCACTGGGATAGATACTGATTTACGAAATACCTACGAAAAGATTGTTACACAATTACTCTTGTTCACCCTTAATTCCGCCTCCCATAGCCAACAGCGCCGTTCCATAAGCTGCTTCTGTGTACACTGACGCTACTACAGGAACCTGCAAATGACGCGCCCTAATCGCAGTCCAAGCTTCATTCGCCGCGCCACCGCCAGCAGTATAAACACGGCTCAATTTGTCTGCACCCATTTCCTGTAATAATTCATACCCTCGCGCTTCTATACGGGCAATACTTTCTAACAACCCATGCAAAAATTCCACTGGGTTATCTGGGCGTGGTGACAAACGTGGCGGTAGATTCGGATCATTAATCGGAAAGCGATCGCCTACCTTCAATAACGGATAATAATCTAACTCGCTGGCAATTGAAGCATCAATCTCCCGGCTAAGGCTTTCTAACTCAGCATTCGTGAAAAATTGCTTGAGTACAGCACCTCCAGTATTAGAAGCACCACCAGTCAGCCACAAATCACCCAACCTATGGCTGTAAATTCCATATCTGGCATCTTCTTGCCGGGTACGACTTAACAACTTTAGTACCAATGTTGAACCAAGGGAAGTCACGGCTTCACCAGGTAATTTTGCCCCACTAGCGAGAAAAGCTGCAATACTATCAGTTGTACCTGCACACACCAGACAATCACGGCGGAAACCGAACTTATCGGCAATTTTAGGACGCAATTCGGCAATGGGAGTACTAGGGGTTAAAACTTTGGGTAGCTGAATCGGTATTTGTAGTTTTTCTAGCCATTCTGGGTATTTCAACTCTTCCACGTCATAACCTAGCTTTAAAGCATTATGGTAATCGCTAATCCCCAACTGTCCATGTAGAAGAAACGCCAGCCAATCTGCTTGATGCAGGAAATATCTAGCTTCACTAAAAGACGGTAATTGCCTCATCCATAAAAGTTTGGCTAGGCTGGAGGTGGCACTCAGCACGGTATGATTGGGGGGCGCGATACTCCTCAAATCCTCTAGGACAGATGATCCCCGCGCATCGTTATATAGCAATGGTGCATCTGTTGGATTGCCAGCAGCATCGACTAGCAAGACTGTAGAAGAAGTACCATTAATTGCGATCGCTTTAATTTCTCGCTGCAATTGGTTAGGTATTTGTTCCACCATCATAAACAAAGCCTCCTGCCAAATTTTGGGCGTAACGGCGGCTGGTGAGTCTTGGAAGGGATATCGCACCTCAACCTGGATGCTAGCTTCTTCATCAACCACCATACCGCGTGCGCCAGAGGTTCCAAAGTCTATACCCAAATACAAATCCATAGTTTTATGAATTTTTTTAATAAGGAGTACTGATTAATAACTGCTTTTGTTGCATCTTGTAACAACATATTCCCCAATCTTGGCAAAACAAGGAAAAGTAGTAAACGAACTGTTCAAAATCTATTCAGGTTAGGAGGTTTTCAGCCATGCCTATCTTAGATACTCTGTACATCGCTCAGATATCTTCCATCTCAGATACTCAAGTCTACATCGCTCTAGTTGTGGCCTTGATCCCAGGAGTTCTAGCTTGGCGGTTAGCCACAGAACTTTACAAATAAGGCTCCGATGTGACACAGTTAAAAAGCTAATAATCCTGGCAGTACGGGGTGCAATTTCCAGACTCTTATGGCTTTATGCCATAAGTAGCTAGAAAACTTGCACTTACGTAAGCCAGGTTATTTTTTAACTGGTGCAACACTTGTAGCTATTTCAAAAAAATGAAGTAATATGACAGCTAAATCAGCAGTAATTAGCGCCAGAGAGCTTTTACAGTGCTTCCCTTCACTAAGCGAGGTTATCTTTTAGCATCATGAACGCGATTCAACCCTCCAGACCACCGTTACAACCTATACAAAAGCGCCGGGTCATTTCTCGACCAAAACGGCATCTTCGTCAACGTTCTTACCAGGTGATGGCACTGGAAAGTACTGCCAAAATCGCAGTTAATCTTGTGATTTCAGCCGTTGCAGCATCTGCTTTAGCACAACTTTTGCCTTATCATTGGTTACAGCAAGCAAAGTTGCAAGAAATAACTACTGAAGTCAAGCTGATGGAAGGACATGTGAATACTTTGCAGGCAGAATTTAGCCGGAACTTCGATCCTCAACAAGCTAAAAGCATTAGACAACAACAGGGATACCGATTTGATCCCAGTCAGCGTCGGGTAGTGTTTATGAATCAGGATCGCCGAGAAGATGAACAAACAGAGCCATCACCCTAAGACAAATTTGGGATTATTTAGGCTTGTTGTGATTCTGGCTATGTATAAACCGGGTGTAAATTTATATTATTGCTAATAAATAATGGTTAATAGCTAATTTTTGAATAGCTATATGTTTATTATCTATTAGTCATTAGCAATACAGCGTCACTAAACTCTAATTCAAAATATTATTAATTATTTAGAATTTTGAATCCTCCAGAAGGACTAATCTACCAATTAGGACGCTGATTCAGATAGCAACTCGTTGAGCCGATTTTCGAGTTGTAAACGCAAACGACAACGACTAATATCCTGACTGTTGTCGAGAGAGGACAGTTGAGTAAGGGCACGACGATAATCAGCGATCGCACAATTCCAGTCGCCCCAAAGATGGTAAGTCCTGCCGCGTTCAGCCCAGATATAACCTTCTAACTGACCAAAAAGCAGTGCTACGTCAAAATTATCAATTGCCTCCTGATATTGCCCTAAATCACGCCAGGTAATGCCTCGGTTAATCCACGCCCGGACATGGTGAGGTTTCAAATCAATCGCTCGATCGTAGTCGGCAAGTGCTACTGCTAATTCTCCACAAGCCGCATAGTAATTTGCCCGGTTATTATAAGCACTAGCCAAATAGGGATTAAGTTTAAGGGCGGTGTTATAGTCGGAAAGCGCTTTTTGCCTTTCGCCACTTTGGAAATAAATTAACCCTCGATTGTTGTAATCAACGGCATTATGGGGATGACGGTAGATTAATTGGCTTAAAAGTGCGATCGCTTCAGTATAATTTCCTTGTTGAGCCAACTTCAAAGCAAAAGAGCGTAAGTCGCTATCCCTGAAAGTACATTTGCTGCGATCGCTTGTCCTTCGCTCTTGAAGTTTGTTTGTAGTATTTAGAACATATTTATATTGGTTGCTTTGATGGTCATCATCAGCTAAAAATGAGTGAGTATTCATCTTTCCCTGCTTGAAATCCTTAACTTTGTTAAAGAAAAGTCTAGTTTTTTAGCGCTAGTGATTTTACCACTATGTTTAGTCTCAAGGTACTTATGATTACTTTAAAGCCATCTTGAGACTGAATTTAACTACTCGCACCAGTCGAAATCTCCGCTCTAAATAAACAATTGCTCCTTAAACCTAATCATGGATACTTGATTTTGAAGGTGAATTCCAGAAATAGCAGACGTTAATCTCAAAGACTAGTCAAGTAGTGAGAGCGACAACTTGGTAGAATGCCAACAAGCCGTTCATTTTAGAGATGAGGAAGAGGATACGGGGACTGCTGACAAGGGAGATGAGGGAGATGAGAGACAAGGGAAATAATAATCCCCAATGCCCAATGACGGCAGTTGACGGCAGTTGCTCCACTTGGGGAGACCCCAAGACCGCACTGCCTCCTCCACTTGGGGAGACCCCTGCGTACCCGTCACTGCCTCCCCAATGCCCAATACAACTCTTGGAGAGGCTGCACTTCTCTACGAGACGCTCCGCGAACGACTACGCGGAAATCGAGCGACTTGCACTGAGCGCAGTCGTTGTGAGTCGAGATTCAGTGACTACGCCAACGGCTTCGCGGTAGTTGAGCGTAGTCGAAACTCAGTACAAGTGCTCAATGCCCCAATCCCTAAATTCAATTTTTAAGTTTTGAGAAATTTTCCGATGACAACCGCAATTTCCTATCCCAATGCCCCTGATTTAGCAACCGATGATTACATTGTTATCGGCTTGGCAACCTGCTTCGTCAAAGAAGATGGAGAAGTTTATCAAATCGAAGTTATAGAACCGATTCCCTCTGCGGCTTTGGAAGCGCTGTTAAAGGGCATTCCTACCTCCTATAAGCTGGCTCATGCCACAACTTTGGGATCTGTGCTGGATGGCGATTCACCACTGCTACCAGAGGGATTTCCAGAGTCGGCTCAGTTTGGAGAAGAATTCGTGCCACGGGCATTTGCAGCAGCTCGTACCTACAAGCGTCGTGAATCTGCAAAATCTCTGATTCCCTTGGGTACAAACTACACTGAATTTAAATATTCAATTGAGCGGAAACGGGTTTTAAATGCCGCCAGAGTTGTCACCAAAGAAGACAACGTTAAACAGCATTCTCACACTCACAAAGTGCTTTAAGTAATTATGCTAAAACTTTACGGTGGCGCTCGTAGTCGAGCGTCAATTGTCCACTGGTATTTAGAGGAATTAGGAATTCCCTACGAATTCGTTAAGCTTGATATGCAGGCGGGTGAACACCTCCAGCCTGCTTATTTAGCAATCAACCCATTTGGTAAAGTCCCAGCAATTGTTGATGGGGATTTTCAGCTTTGGGAATCTGGGGCAATTTTGCTATATCTTGCCGATAAGCACAGTAAAACTCCACTTTCACCAGAGGAAAATGCTCTATTTTTTCAATGGGTGTTGTTTGCCAATGCTACCCTTGGGCCAGGAATTTTTGGAGAAGAAAATCGGGAGCGGGAAATGCCCCGCTTATTGACTCCCTTAAATGAAATTTTCAGCAAGCAACCTTTTTTACTTGGCAATGATTTCACTGTTGCTGATGTAGCAGTAGGGTCTATTTTGAATTACATTCCTATGATACTAAAGCTAGACCTCAGCGCTTATCCAGCAGTTTTGAACTATATGAAGCAATTATCTGAGCGTCCGGCATTTCAAAGAAGTATTGGCGGACGGACTTAAAATAATTCGTAATTCGTAATTGAATTAATTAACTACGAATTACGAGTTTTTTAACGATAATTTGTAAATTGCAAAGCAACTGGGTAGTCTTCTTGTTTTAGACGCTGCATGACAACTTGCAAGTCATCTTTAGATTTGGCAGAAACCCGCACAGCATCACCTTGAATTGAAGCTTGTACCTTTTTGAATTCGTCCCGAATCAATTTGGAAATTTGTTTGGCAATTTCTTGACTGATGCCTTTTTTGAGTTTTATTTCTTGACGCACGCGATTACCACTGGCTGATTCAACCTTGCCAAAATCAAAGATTTTTTGGGAGAGGTTACGCTTGGCGGCTTTTTCTCGCAGAATGGTGTGTACAGAATCTAAGGTAAACTCGCTGTCCGTACTAACGTTAATGCTTTCTTCAACTAACTCGACAGTAGTTTCAGTGTCTTTGAGGTCGTAACGACCTTTGATGTCTCGTATAACTTGATCGACAGCGTTAACTAACTCTTGTCGGTCAAAGTCGCTCACAATGTCAAAGGAAAAAGTAGAAGCCATAAAACATTTTGGATTTTAGATTTTGGACTTCGGCTCCTTTCGGCTCCGCTACCTCGACTTCGCTCGGCACAAGTCAAGGCAAGTCGCTCAGTCGAACGATTTTGGATTGGGTGTTGGATATCTGGATATTGGCAAAACTTTTCCCAGTCCCCAATTCCCAGTCTCCACTTCCCATACCCCAATTAACTACTAGTAGCTTGGATGATGCTCAAGAAAAAGAGACTGGCACAGCCAAGGATACCAATGGCAAACATGAGCGATCGCAAAAGGGGTATATTCAAAATATAAAAAATCGAGTATAGGAAACGGGCCACCACAAAGGCGATCGCAGCTACTTGGGCTGTAAAAGAATTTACACCAGTTACATAAGCCATCAATGCAGCTGCGGCAAATATCATAAAGGCTTCAAAGGTGTTCTGATGTGCCCAAGTAGCCCGTTGGGCATAAGGTGGCAATTTATCAAACATGGCGCGAGGAGTAGAAAACATTTCATACCCAATACGCGCACGGGCATAAGCTACTAGCAAAAATGGCACGTAAATGAGAACGGCGGTAGCAGCGATCGAGTACAAAAAAATTATCATTACTTATTAGTCGTTGGTTATTATTCATCAGTCATCAGTCATCAGTCATTAGTCAAATACAAATGACAAATGACAAAAGACAAATGACAAATGACTAATCAAAGTAGAAAAGCGTGACCACTTTTCTTTGTTCTTCTGCATCCTGACAAGTTTGTAACAGGGTGCGGCTGTCGTGAAACGCAAAGCAGATTAGTTGCTGGCAACGAGAAACAATTTCCTTGTTGCACAAGTAACTAGCTTCCGCCAGAGACAGATTATCATTACTGGGATTTTCGACTAGATGCATTACCTGTTCTAGTTGCTGGCGCGATTCTAAAGGCTGGCGTTCCAGGCTTTGGGGTAGAATCACCGTCAACAAATTTGCATCAGCCCGCGTTGCTCCCTTGATGGCCGCGGAATTTGTACCTGTAGCACCAGAAGTAATGATTCGATTACCCGATAAAACTAGGGCATAAGTCATCATTTCAATAAGATTCTGATGCGTAATCGGCACATGACGAGAACCCAGCAAAGCAATTCTTTTAGAACCCGTTTGCTGGATTGTCGCCAGTTCTTGCGCTAATGTATCGAGGTTAATAAGGTCTGTTGATTGGCTCAAAGATGGAGATAATCAGACTAAACGACCCAGATATTTTACCAAACAGCGTGTAGATGCGAAGAAAACTTAAGTTAGACATTGCGACTATTTTTCGATTGTTTGGTTCAGTAACTCCATTACTTGGTTACACCAAGCTAGCCAATGTGTTTCGTAACTAATGCCATTTAAGAGAGTCAAGTACTGAAATTTGCCCGATTCTGGCAGTTCTTGCGGTTTCTGAAAGTAACGCTGTTTTAATTCCTTGTATGTAGACAATTTTTTTTGATGGGCTTTTTGGTGATGTTCTAGCTCTGCCCAGATAATTTGGTTAGGAACAATATGACCAGCAAAAATTTTTACCAGTAAATCATCTTTAATCGGTGTGGGTTCACAAGGTTGACCAATCCACTCTTTGAGGTGCTGTTCTCCCAAGTCTGTGACGCTGTAGAGCCTTTTATCTGGTCGTCCTGCTTGAAGAATTGACTCAGAACTGATCCAGCCTTGATCTTCTAGCTTCGACAACTCCCGATAAATCTGTTGGTGACTTGCTGACCAGAAAAAGCCTACAGAACCATCGAATCTTTTTGCTAAATCATACCCACTACAGGGTGCGTCAACCAGAGCCGCTAAGATTGCGTGCGCTAATGCCATAATTTTTAATTCACTACTTGACTTATGCAACTAATTGCATAATGATGTTAATATGCAATTAGTTGCATATTAACTTAAATAACAAGGAATGAGAGATGGCTCAAGTAATACCAGGACGATTTACAGCCGAGATTGATGAACCCTTTGTTGTCTTTCTGATTGGGATGCGAATTAATAAATTATTCGCTTTTTCCAAATGGATTCCCACGGCTAGGGCAATGTCACCCATGCTACAAAGCCTTAATCAGAATCCTGAAAAAGGATTTTTAGGGGGAGAAACTTTTGTTTACTGGCGAGGGGTAGGGCTGATTCAATATTGGCGATCGTTCGAGGATTTGGAGCGTTTTGCCAGAAATCCAGCCGATGCACATCTAAAAGCTTGGCAAAGGTTTAATCAAGCCATTGGCGCTGATGGCAGTGTTGGCATTTGGCACGAAACTTATTTGATAGAACCGGGAAGATATGAAGCAGTTTATGGAAATATGCCTGTCTTTGGATTAGCTGCTGCAACTAAGCATGTCCCAGCTATTGGGCGGAAGGAAACAGCACGCCGTCGCCTGGGAGGTGACGGCGTTCCAGCTGTACCCTCACCAGGAATACAGCCTTCTAACTGATAACTGAGCATTGATGCTCTTAATAAGTTTGAGTTGATGAATCTAAGACAATGCTGCTGCCGGAGTTAAATCTAGTTTGGATAACAAGCGGTCAATGTCAAAATGCTGGGACATCAACTGGCGAATATACTGAACCTTAATCGGCTCGTGGACACGGACTTGACCAAAAGTGCGGTCAACAATTCCCACAGTAGTGAGAGTATCTAAGTCAACAGACAAAATGGGGATTTCTAGTTCTTCAGCGCGACTGAGAATGAACGGTGGGGGTGGTAGTTGCCCGGTGAGAATTAAACATTGGGTAGAAGTTTCTAAAGCCGCTTGCTGAATTTCCACGCGATCGCCTCCTGTCACCACTGCCATATTCCGGCGTTTGCGGAAATATTTCACGGCGGAGTTGACATTCATCGCTCCAATTGCCAGACTTTCTACCAACAAATCCATGCGATCGTTACGACAGAGAACATCGGCCTTTAACTGCTTGACTAGTTCGCCAACACTCACACTGCGAAGCAAATCGCTATTTGGCAGCATTGCTAGCACCGGAATCCCCTGCTGTTCCAAAAATGGGCGCAAGAGAGTGTCAACCGCTTCTAGTTGGGTGACAGGGATATCATTGATCACAACTCCAATCAAGCGATCGCCGACACGCTGTTTTGCAGCCAATAGCCCTTCAACCGAAAGTAACGATTTATAGCGGGCTACTAACAGCACACCAGCATCTAATACTTCAGCCATTTGCAGCAAAGACAAGTCAAACAAATTGCCTTCGGACAAATCGCCAGGCCCCTCCAGTAATACTAAATCTCCTTGAGATTTATGCAAATATTGCTGTATTAGGGACTGCTGATAATTGGTTTTGTCTTCCCCCCGCAAGCGCTTTTGCACATTTGGTTCATCCAAAGCCAGCATTGTAGGTGCAACGCGGTTTTCCGGCAAATTGAGGCTAAGAGCGATGAACTGGACATCTTCTTCAATGACGGTTCCACTAGACGAATTAAAACACGTACCAAGCGGTTTACCGTAGCTAATATCCAGACCTTTTTGCTGTAGCTGATGAGACAAACCCAGAACAGTTGCAGATTTACCGCTGTAAGTCTCGGTTGATCCAATCAGCAAATATTTAGGGGATTTGGGCACACATGCACTCCTAATTTCAAAAGTCAGAAGAACCCAGCTAGGTGTTTCCTAATTCTAGTTCCTTCTGGCAAAAGCCTCTCACTCTCACAAATTAAGGTTTCCCAGAATTACTTTTGGTTGAACAAGCAAAAGACAAGAAAGAGGTTTTCTTTTGTTGTATCGGCTCTTAACCTGTAACCTCCTCTTCAACCTTTGTCACTGCTATAGATAGCGCTTCCGGGTTGAGTTCAACACAGACCATACAGACTATCCCTTCGCTGCTAGTGTTGGGGAATAAACCTCAAAGCTTCCTCCTTTAAGGCTACGGGGTACAGACAGGTTGTCTAGGGCCTACAGTTTTTCATTTCTCCAGCCCTCAATAAATTGGGAGGCAAGCTCTCACTTTAAATTTGACACCAATGACAGTTGTGCGCTCCTACCTTTTACCTGATTCCACAAAGAAGCGTTATAGTTTGTTGAGTTCCATTTACGGAACTTACAGCAATATAAATGTATTCTTCCTCTATACCCATAAAGTATTGTAGATATCGTTAGTCTGCAATCCCTGGCTCTGGATTTTCAAGAAAATGTTACGACTTTATCATTTATTACTAGGTTCTATTTTTCTGGTGTTAATACCGCTAGGAGCAAAATTTGTTCTCCCCCAATTTTCTCCACCTAAAGTGGTAAAACCTCTTGCAGTTGGCAAACTTCCCAACCCTAATGAGGGAAATATTTGGCAGAAAATCTTAGGAAATACTGCTGCTCCAGCTAACTGGCAAGTTGCTGCTTGTGAGGGAAATGCACCCTTATTGTGTATCTCCTCCAAAGGGAAACGTTTGGGTACAGTTGAGATTAACGTTTACCCATTAGCAAACAATGAGGATTTCCGAAAGAAACTCGTAGCGGCGGGTATTCCAACAGGTTCTCAAGTGGACTACAAAAGTTCCAAATACCAAACCCAGGTATTACCAGCACTCAAGGCTTGGGTCACAGATCACTACGCTGCGTTTGCGAAAGATCGTCAGAGTAAATATGGAAAACAGATTATTTTCTCATCCTATCCACCGCAACCAGTACCCGTTGGTAAGCTTCAGGGAATCCGCTATGGGTTCGCTGAACTCAATCAACAAGATGGAGTACAAGAGCAACATATCGGTCATGTTGCCTTTGATGGCAGTAAACTTTACGTAATTACCACCGCATTTGATACAGGTACACAAACAGGTAAGTTTGAGAAACTGGAAAATTTAGCTATTTTTCAACCTTACTTATATGCGATCGCCGCAGATTTGCGTTTACCCGAATAAAGATTTGGTTAGGGTAAGGGTTACAGGTTACAGATTCCCTGTAATATGTAATATCATGTCCGCTTGATTGCTTAATAAACCCGAAAAGCCCCACCCCGCCAAAGCTATATTTTGTCTCCCCTCTTCGAGAGGCTACGGTGTACACACAAGTCTCTACGTTGTTCTTTGAATCTGGGTTTTACCCCCACCCTAACCACTGGTTGAATTCAATAAACGATCGCCCGAATTCAATAAACGACTACCCGAATTCAATAAACGACTACCCGAATTCAATAAACGACTACCCGAATTCAATAAATGATCGCCCGAATTCAATAAACGATCACCCGAATTCAATATATTTATTGCATAAATTCTCAAAACCTTACCCCAAACCTGATTTACTAATGTTTTAGCTTTAGTTTTACCCCACCCTAACCATCAGTGCGATTAAGTAGGTAATGTTTGGGATTTAAGAAAAAACTCGACTTGTGTGTACACGATAGCTTCGAGAGGGTAGGGGATTAAGTGGAGCATCTGGCGTGTGCGGCACATGATATAACCTATTCCCCTACCACTCCCCAATCAACTTAAATCTCAGCTACCGCCCGTTCAATCAAGCGATGCGCTAAAGTTTGCGTGCCAGTGTGTTCATAATAATTTGTTGATACATCCAGGAACGCGGCTAGGTAATCTAACTTGTCATCGGCAATATCGGCAAAACTTTGTAAATGATGGACAACCTTTTGTGGCGTTAAATTATTGGCGGAGACTAACCCACTCATCCAACCTTTAACTGAGTCAAAGCTTTCGCCGATAAAGTTGAGTTTACTGCCAGAATTGTTTCCTGGAATCACATCTTTGATGTTTTGGAAAGTCGAGTTTTGTTCTAACTCCTGTGGATTTGTTTGATTAAGCCCAGATATAGCTTTGCTAATAAAATCTGGCCCCAACGGTATCAAACCATCAACGCAAACTAACGCCACCATGCGGATCAGTGACTCACCACTATACTCTCCTAAAGAGGCGACAAAATCTCCAATACTGTCTCCGGGAATGCCGTTAATTTGACAGAAGGCTACCAACTCAGCCACTAATTTTAATGTCAGATCGATGGTTTGGGCTTTATCAGGTTTGGGAGTGACAGAGTTTAAAAAACCCAACAAAGGAATTTTTTCACCAACTTTGTTAGCCAAAGCTGCTGCACCAAGAGCTCTATCTGTAGCATCAACGGTTTGATATAACCACAAGGCTGTTTGATATCCTTGGGATTTGTCATTGAATAGATAAATCGCCCTTTCGCCAATTTGCTGAATTAAATCTTCGTCGTCTTCACCAGTGACACTCTTAATAGTGTTGACAAAGCCGACGGTATTTTGCCACTCACCAGGAGCAACAAAATCAAGGGACTTTAACAGAGAAACAGTTAAGCCACCAGTTGGCAATTGATCAACCAAATCAACAATCGATTTACTCACAAAAATCTCCTTATTTAGGGTTTATTATCTTTAATGTCAGCAATGTGGCTCATTTCAGGTTAGCTAGACCATTAAGATTAAACTTCTCTAGCCAATCTGCGCGATCGCTAGCTTTAAATGATGAATCGCGGGAAAGTGCTTTTACTTGGTATTTACCTACTAAAATTGCAGTTTGCGTTTTACCAACTTCCACTGCGGGATAACCGCCAATTTTTTTGGTACTCTTCGAGAACTTTGCTGCTGCATCAGGTGTACTGGTAGTATCAGAAATAGACAGTAACGCGACTTCTTTACCACCTTTTTTCAATTTCGCTTCCGCAAAGCCTTTTTTCTCTTGGGTATAGACGCGCTGGTAGCCATCACCTGCATTAGGGAAAAATTTATTAAATTGGCTACCCTGAGTTGCAGTTTTAGCTACCGCAAGACCCTTTTTTTGTTGAGTGCTTTCTTTTTGCGCTTGGTCAAAACGTCCAGGTGTTTTTGGACTACAGGCTGTTGTCAGTAGTACCACCGACAGCAACAAAGCGGCTACTACTCTATGTCCACGGTGTAAAATCATTGTTGGCTTTTCCTTATAGTTGAGCTTTGAGGCAATTATCTGCGCTGCTAGCAATTATTACCCGTAAAATTTACTTTTTGATAATTATTGCCTAAATTCTCAACTATAGCGGTGTAGTTCTAATTCATTTTGCACTTCAAAAAAAGTCCAGTGCCATACTCAACGTAGCAATTAACCCAATGCAAAAACGCCCCCCCTTTCGGGAGAGCGTCTTTTACTTACAAATCAGTGTGAGGAACGTATATCAAATTATGATTAACCGTTGATAGCAGGAGCGGTAAGAGCTACAGGAGCAGAATCGCCAGCAGCCAAATCTAGAGGGAAGTTGTGAGCATTACGCTCGTGCATTACTTCCATACCCAGGTTAGCGCGGTTAATTACATCAGCCCAAGTGCTGATTACACGACCTTCAGAATCAATGATTGATTGGTTGAAGTTGAAACCGTTCAAGTT
>NZ_JAVRBY020000065.1:0-37692 GCF_034531035.1 Nostoc sp. DedQUE02
CATGTTTATCGTGTAGTTGCTTGGCGCGCGGCGCGGCTACACCGCGCCATTGCTTGTGACAGTTGCGTAAGTCCTGTCCCTAATTGGGAAGGGGGAAAATTTAAAGCCTCTCTCGTTGTAAAAGAGAGGTTTTCTAAATACCGTAAAAAGTAAAGCATTATGGCAACCTCGAAATAATCGCCTCCCAGGTTTTAGCATTTGTCCAATAAGCACCGTGGGAACGGGGAAAAGGTTGTCTGCTATCCACTCGCACATCCTGCACTCTATCAGGGAAAATATTCTTACCCACGTAACTGAGAAAATCCCGTAAATCGTAGATATTCAACCATTGCGGGAAATGCTCTGGCAATAACTGTCCATATTCTAAGCTGTGGAGGGCGTTAATCTCATATAAAAATGGTGCTTGGGAACCAACTGTTACCAATAATTCCACCTGAGACAATTGCTGCTGCACTAGCAAATCTACACAAGCGATACCTCCCAAACTATGGGCGATTAAAACTACTGGCGGTTCTGCTTCTTCGATTTGTTGCTTGATAAACTCCCTAATTTTTTCACCCCGCGTCAGATACAACAAAATATCACCAGGCATAGGCGAAATTTTATCAGTTAACTCCAGGCGGTTTCCTCTGACATAATTTGTTCCGCCGTACTGTGCTAATCCCACAAGTGGCTTTAATAACCAGCTACCCAATCCTAACTCCGCCTCTCCGAAAGCCAGAGTCAGCAATTCCACAACTTTATCCCGCAATTGGGCATCAGTGAGTATTGGAGGAAATTTTTCTTGCAGTTCGCTAATAAACATTGCTTGAGCCACAACTGCTCTAGCTATTGGTGCATAATACTCACTCAAATCAGCTTCGGAAACTGTGAGCAATGCCCGTTGATATGGTTCACTGTGGATAATAGCCTCTCGTGCTTGCCCAAATACCTTTGCAATTCCCGCCTCTTGCAACTTAGCTTGCAGTTCCAATGTCGGAGTGAGACTGGCTACACGAGATTGTAAAACATCTCCTGGTTCTTCCCCAAAGGGATTTCCTGACTCAATCGGTTTCAAAGACAACAGCCGCAACTCATACAGAGGGTCGCGGTATAATTGCCCCCACAGTACAATCTCTGCGTCTTCTTCTCCTTGAGATAAAGCTAGTGTCGCATCTTCCAAGGGTACTGATGCTCGATTATCATTGAATTTTGCACCTAATACACCCCAAAGGCAGGGAGCAACTTTAATATCAGGACGTTGAGCGTGAATCTTTTGCTCAATTATCTGAAAAGTTTCCTTGTATTCTCGTTCCCTAATGCCTGTGCCATGTACAAATATTACAGTGGTCAAGTCGCTTCGCTCCAATTAAAAATTAAAAATTATTAATTAAAAATTGCAAGATGCTCTCTACGAGACGCTGCGCGAACATGGGAGAGGTTTCCTCCTGTCTCTGGTCACTGATCGTAGTCGAAGTGCTGCCTCTTTCATTTCACCACCTCCACCACTACCACCACCAAAAGAGCTAATTGGTCACTGAGCGTAGTCGAAGTGCTGCCTCTTTCATTCGCTTTGTTTATTAAATACTTCTAAAATCTGCCGGCAAATTTGTTTGAGCTTATCCTCAATTTCACCAGAAGGCGAAGATACGCCGACAACACTCCAGTTTTCCACCGTAGAAAGTCGCCACGCTTCACCGCGATGATCGAATCCAGCTACCTCCACGCCGATCGCCCGCCGGGAATTATTGATGGGATCTTGATAAAATCGGATTTGAATCAAAATACTTCGACTTCGCCAAGATTTGCTAATACCAGGAAAGTGAAAGCCAATATCTATAGAATCTGGATCGACTAACTCCCTGGTTTCCGGGTCATTCTTCCAGGGTTTGAGATCGGATTTGGCATCAGGAAACTCAGATTTGAACAAATTAACCACTGTAGCAATGTTGCTGGCGAGTTCAAGGTTCGTTGCCTGTTCAGCTGCGTTCACTAAAAAACACTCCTATATTGCGTCGGCATCTTCAAGGATGTGAAGACAGAAAAACCGCCAGAAGGCTTATATTATTGGTGTTTCAGCTTATCAAGACATTTAAGATTTAGCAACTCTAAATCATACTTCCCTAACAATCTTCGTTACTAAATAGAAGCCAAAAATCGCTTCTTCTTGGGACTGGTTAACACCTATTAAGTAATTGTACTTAAAAATTACTCAAAAGCAGATGAAACTCTGCTCTTTAAAAAAAATATCAAGATTTTCTGCAAAATCCTTGGCTGACAAGAACGATTAACTGCGCTAGCGATCTAAAATGACACTGTGAATCGGTAAACAAAAAGCAATTAAGTTCAATATATGGTGCGTCAACGCTCGATTTTTTCATTTTTTCTAGTACTATTGGCCACATTCCTGATTAGTTGTGGTGGCCCTGGTGTTGCGGTGGCACCTCCGACTTACACAGCAGTACAACTTGAAAAAATTCAGGCTTATGTTCCTGAAATTCAGGCTGTGCGCGATCGCTCACAAGAGTTGACAACCCTGATTAAAAGAGGTGATTGGATCAATGTGCGTAACTTTATACATGGGCCTATAACAGAAGCAAGGCTGAATCTGACTTATGTCACTTCCAACCTTCTACCCAAAGACCAACCCAAAGCACGTCAAATAACGCGAGATTTGTTTAACGACCTAGTTAAACTCGATAAAGCTACTAGTGCTGGCAATCCTCTAGTTGCCTTGAATCAATCCCAAGCTGCTTTTGCAGAGATTGACAATTTCCTCCAACTGCTTCCTAAGACCAACAGTGAAGCAGAGGCAAGTTAAGCGCAAGGTAAGATGAGCAAAGGGGATGAGGGAACAAGGAGGGTAAAAATTGCTCCCCCTGTTCCCTCATCTCCCGCATCTCTCGATCTTCGCTTCAGAACAGCAATGAGTCATGTAGTTATTATCGGTTGTGGCGTAGTTGGGGCTGCGATCGCTTACGAACTGAGTCTAGTAAAAGGGCTGAAAATTACAGTTTGCGATCGCCAACTACCAGCACAAGCTTCGACGGGCGCTGCACTTGGCGTTTTGATGGGCGCAATCAGTCAAAAAATCAAGGGTAAAGCTTGGCAGATGCGGCAAACTAGCATCCAACGCTATGAAACTTTGATTCCTGAACTAGAAGCTGTAACAGGTCGCAAAATCCCTTTTAATCGTCAGGGAATTCTCCTGCTTTTGCCTGATTCCTCCCTAGAGGGGATGTCAGCATGGGAAAAACTAGTAGAAATTCGCCACTCTCAAGCCTGGAATTTAGAAATTTGGGACACGGCTAAACTCCAGAATATCTGTCCTCAAATTAATAACGAAAAAATTACTGGTGCTGTCTATTCTCCGCAAGACCGCCAGCTCGATCCAACTGCCCTCACCTTAGCTTTAGTTGAAGCTGCCCAGCAAAATGGTGTAACTTTCAAATTTGGCGTGACTGTTTTGGATGCCCCAACCTCAACACCTGAATTTTGCAATCAACTAGAGACTACAGAAGGAAAAATAACCGCAGATTGGTTTGTAATCGCAGCAGGATTAGGTTCAACACCTCTAACAGCAAAATTAAATCAAATAATTGATATCCGCCCCGTGCTAGGGCAAGCATTGCAAATGCGTGTGGGGCATCCATTAGGTAATCCCGACTTTCAGCCAGCGATAACGGGTAACGATGTGCATATTGTTCCTGTGGGCAGTGGAGATTATTGGGTAGGCGCAACAGTGGAATTTCCCACCAATGGAAATGAGATACCGCCAAATCAAGAACTATTGGAATCAGTTAGAGAACAAGCGATCGCATTTTGTCCAGAGTTAGCCACAGCAAGCATTCTCCGAACTTGGTCGGGGTTACGTCCCCGCCCTGAAGGTCGTCCAGCCCCAGTTATTGGTAAATTACCAGGTTTTAGTAACGTCCTCCTAGCTACCGGACACTATCGCAACGGCGTTTTACTAGCACCCGCTACAGCTTATGCGATTCGTGAGATGATTATCTCTCAGGGAATGGGGGGATGAGGGAGCAGCACTTCGACTACGCTCAGTGACCGAGGAGCAGAGGAGAATAATAATTCCTGACAAATGACCAATGACAAATGACAAATATAGGAAAATAGCGTGTCAATAACAGAACATAAAATCAATGTAGATTCACTGGAATGGTTTTATCGAGAATCTTTACCAATCGGCAGAAGTGACTTAGCGCCTGTGTTGTTGCTACACGGCTTAGTTTCACAAAGTTATAGCTGGCGTAATATTATACCTGCTTTGGCGAATCAAGGGACAAGAGCGATCGCACCAGATTGGATTGGTTACGGCAATTCTTTCAAACCAGAAAAACGAGATTTTGCTTATACTCCTGATGCTTTTATCACAGCTTTAGAAGGATTTGTTAAAGCGTTAGAACTTGAACACTTTTCTTTAGTTGTCCAAGGATTTTTAGGTTCTGTAGGATTACAATATGCGTTGCGTCATCCAAAACAAATTGCCAATATAGCTATTTTAAATACACCAATTTCAACTGCTGCAAAATTACCCTGGAAAATTAAACAAATGGGTTTACCTTTAGCAGGTGAAGTCATGACCCAAGACCCCTTATTAGTCGATCGAACGCTAGAAGGCGGAAGCCGTTATCGCATAGGAGATAAGGATTTGGATGTTTATCGAAAACCATTTTTAAAAAGTTCTTCGTCTGGTCGAAGTCTCTTAGCAAGTATTCGCAATTTACAGCTTGATTCAGCTATGACCGAAATACAAACTGGCTTTAAAGAATGGCAACAACCAATTCTGATTCAATGGGGTATGATTGACCCTTGGCTACCTGTAGACATTGCCGAAACCTTTACCAATTCCGTACCAAATACCGAATTAATAAAACTTAATAACGTCGGACATTATCCTCAAGAACATTACCACGAGGCGATTTTGGAAGACCTTTTACCTTTTGTGCGTCGTAAAGATGCTCATTGACAATATAGCTTTGGCAAAAATCGATATTATAAAAATGAATGTCAAAATTCAGGAGTCAGAATTCAGAATTCAGGAGTCAGAATCAATTAGTAAAGGGTGCAAAATTATCACTGTAGTCCACTAAATGGAAAATTGAGTGGCAGAATTAAAATGTTTTTTCTTGTTAAAACTCATCCTTTAATGGGTGGAATATTCTGAATTCAAAATTCTGCCTCCTGACTACTTTTTATTACCATTACAAGTAGAGGAGATTATGATTCATGGCTTATTCATGGTTTAAAGCCTTTCATATTGTCGGATTTGTAGTTTGGTTTGCTGGTTTATTTTACTTAGTACGTCTTTTTATCTATCACGTTGAAGCGAACGAAGAACCTGAACCAGCACGAACGATACTGAAAAATCAGTATCAAATTATGGAAAAGCGCCTTTATTCTATCATCACTAACCCAGGAATGTTTGTGACGATCGCAATGGCCATCGGTTTAGTAACCACTGAACCGGACGTTTTAAAAGAGGGTTGGTTGCATATCAAACTGCTGTTTGTGGCTATTTTAATTGGCTATCATCATTACTGCGCTCGGCTGATGAAGAAATTAGCAGTAGATGAGTGTCGCTGGAGTGGTCAGCAATTACGTGCTTTAAATGAAGCACCTACAGTTATGTTAGTAGCGATCGTCCTGCTGGCTGTGTTTAAGAATAATCTACCTACAGATATCGCTGCTTGGGCTATTTTCGCCATGATTATTTTGATGGCAGTCACTATTCAACTTTACGCCAAAAAACGCAGGCAAGATAAAGAGAAATTGACCGCACAAATAGGGCAACCACAAGAACAAAGTTAGACAAACTAAGGTAGCACATCTGTGCTACCTTACTAAAGGTTGCATCACAACAACAAATGCTACCAACTAACCATTACCTCATCCTCGAAACTTTACAGTAAATCATCCCCAGGAATCACGGTAGTGTAGAAAACATATTTGCGATTAGCGACATAACGGCGGTCTTGTTTAACAATCGCCATAAATTCTCTATGTCCCTCACGAGTACGTCCCACTAAACAACCCGCGCTAGCAAGGCGAATATCATTCCGGGGAAAATCAAAGCCGTAGTGTTGATTCACATAAAAATCATCACCTATATCAAGTTTGTCACCAGTCCGTTTAAAATCTTTGTTGAAATCTCTACAAACAGTTATATCTCCAACTTGCACTAATGCTTCGTGAGGCTCTGCTGTACCGTGAGTACCAACAGCCCAAGCTTTGTATTGTCCAAACTGAATCCTAGCTGCTCCTTTGGGATTCATCGGATTATAAGTGTAGTACTTTCCTGGTTCTGTAGTTGCTTCCCAGTGGTCTACGATTTTGGGAACACCATTTACTACTTCAATGACAATCCGCCGATCGTTAAATTCATTGGGTGTATCACTGTTGAGAGTCCAATCTGCATCTATACCCTCTACATAAACAATGTTGTATTCTTTGGGATTAGTAAATACCTGATAACCTTTGGCTAGCATATATTTCACAATCTTACTAGCGATGTCATTACCTAGTTTTAAAGGAGGTTTAGGAAGATCGTCTATTTTGGTTTCAATTAGTTTCTTGGCTGTGTCTGCTGCTAAAAAGCCACTCTCTTCAGCCTTGGTTAATTCTTGAAATTTTTTGAGAGCTATCACAGAAACAGGGCCAAACTTACCATCGGCTGGAGGTTCTAGCAAACCTAAGCCGATTAACAATATCTGAATCTGACGAGACAAGTCTGCATCATCAGCGATCGCCTCAAATCCCCACTTCTCATCTTTTCCCAAAAAATCTTGTAGTTTCATTATGCACCTGCTTTCATTTACTTACTTCTAAGTATAAACATCATTTAAAAAATTGACGTTGTTTGAAATAATACTTCTGGCTTAAATTTTCTGTCATATTTTTTACTATTAATTTATGATTCAGCACACAAAAATTCACAGAAGTTATACTGAATAAAAAACTATTTATTGAGAATATATATTAATTTTTTTTGGAAGATTTAGAAGATATATAGCAATCCGATTTGATTTCTGTTCGCGCAGCTTGGTGTAGCCATACTTATTTGCGTAGGAGGCAATAGGCACTCTTGCAAGAGACTAAATACTTTTTATATTTTCACAACTACCATAAATCTACTTGATTAAATAGCTGTATTATGTAAGTTAATTTGTCCAATATAAAAGCCCAAACGAAAAAGATTAATTTAACGTGAGTCCGACGGATTATATAGTATCTGTTTAATCAGCCTAATAAAAATTACTTTCATATCATCTCTGTTTGATTACTTATTAAATCCAAAGAACCTCCTCCCCGGTCTTTGGGTGGGGAGGGACTTTTGCAAGAGGTTTATTGGCTTAAAATCCAATTTCAATGGTCAAACTGCGAATCTTTCCTGTATCTCCGTTAGCTTTATCTGCAACTTCAAGAGTCCAGGTTCCTTGAGGACTTTTACCTTTAAAGGCAGCAAGCTTAGGGGTGTTTACCTCGTCGTAAGTTGTTTTGATATTATCTGTAACTCCGCCTTGGCGATCGTGCAGAATTATGGGAAGTACGCCTATTTGCACTGGGGGAAGGAGAGTAACCACAAGATCCCCAATATAAGTATGCTCGATGTCTACATTAACTTTGATGGATTTGAGGAGAGTGGTATTAGCGATCGCCACCGATAATGTTGATGTTTGCAAGTCGTTAATTGGGATATCTTGGACTGCTTGGAATTTGCTGATGGGTGATGTTTGCGGTGGCTTGGCCAATTCTACAGCTTTGAGAGCATTGATTCGACCATAACCGTAGAAGGGGCTGCGACCACTAGCATCATATTTACCTCCAGATGGATCGATGCGATCGCAGGAGCGTTTAATAATATCTCGCACTTCATCCCAACGCAGATTTGGGTTTCTGGCAAGAATCAAGGCTGCTACACCTGCTGCACCTGGGCAGGAACTGGAAGTTCCGCCAAATTCGTTCGTATAGTTACCTAAAGCCTCACCAAGATTTCGATTACCCGAATTATAACCAAGTACACCAGAGCGATCGGTTGTCCAAATTCCAGTAGTTTGAGAACTATCACCATTGTTACTAGGGAAGGCGCACCAGACAGCCTTACCAAAGTCACTGTAAGCGCTTCTCGTGCCGTAGTCGTTACAAGCTGCCACTGCAATCACCTTCTGGTAGCTGGCGTAGCCGTCGTTATCGACGCTTTCGTTACCATTGCCAGCTGCGAATAAAATTACACAGCCCTTGCCATTACGTCCTTTATTGATTGCAAAATCCATAGCAAGTCGTGTGGAATCAGGCAAAGGTACTTTTTGGTTGTGTGCAGGATCGTCTGGCTCAAACCAAGTACCGTCTGCTGGTCCCCAACTGCAAGAAATAACATCAGCACCATTTTGAGCCGCCCAAACAAAAGCATCTGCTTCATCTTGCGATCCCAGCGCCGAAGCCAAACGAATCGGCATGAGCTTTGCACCCGGTGCTACACCAGATGCGCCAAAGTTACCATTTGCACAAGCTACTCCTGCACAAGCTGTGCCGTGGTTATTGTCATTTCCCGGTCTGGGATTGTTGGTTTTACGTGTAACATCACGGGGGGCAACAATCTTGCTAGAAGAACGGAACTCTTCATGATCGAGATCCACACCGTCGTCGATAATTGCAATAATTGTTCCAGTACCATCGCTCAACTTCCAAGCTGCCTCAACGTTGGCGTGGGCGTTGATAATCTTACCATTAATTGTTGTTTGCTTTAAGTGCCACTGTTGCGGAAAAATCTGACGCTGGCGTGATTCACGCGCTAGTTCAGGATGGCACAGTTCAACTGATTCCTCATTCAAAAGTCTCTCGGCGATATCAAAGACGGCTATACCAGTATTTGCAGGGGCACTGACAAAATAAGCATTTCGTGCGTATTCAAGTTGGCGTTTAATTGTTAAGTTGTAACGTCTTAAAACCTCTTGGCACACCCTTGGCTCTTCTTCGCTATCAAATTTAACAAAAATGTTTTCAGTGTAAACTACAGGTTGTTGGGATACTGGATCGATTAGAACACGTCCGGCAAATTGGACTTCAGACTCATTGTTGAGAATTTCACGGGCGCGATCGCGCAAAGCAACACCCTGATTTGGAACTTTCGCTTGCAAAATTTCTACACCCGCTTGTCGAAACCGTGTTGTTAACTCAAATTGATTGAGGATACTACGAGCTATGGGTGATACAGGTGCAACTTCAAAGGATCTTGCACCGACAAGAGTGCTGCGGCTTTCGGTACGTACTACAACGTGTTCGTTACTAATACCAAATTCATACTGTTGGCCGTTCTGTCCACCATAGCGAACCTGAACCATTGTTTAATCTCCTAAATATTTTGAAAATTGGGAATTGGGTATTGGCAAACCGGATTATGCCTTACTTTTAAAGCTTGCTGTACCCATCGTAGGCTTACGTTTACTTTATTGATGCTTCTGATTTCATGTGTTATATGTGTATTACGATACAGAATTTAATCTATCTAAGTTCATACAAACTTTCGATTAGTCTTTCCAGAAAAGAGAGGATTCAAAATCGGTTGTTTTAAGAATCTTCACTATCGGTAGGGGCGTATAACTGTGGATCTTGATGAAAAAAATGTATTTCATGCCACCGAAAAACGCTATAAGATCATTAGAACTTAAAAAAGATGTTTTATTTTCCGGTTGAGTATTTTCTACAGGTGTACTCTCTACCCCTGCTTGCTGAAGTGAGATTGCAAAAAGACTATTTTTCTGAGTATCCTCAACAAATTCATGTTAGTAGCAATGGCTACGACGGGTTACGCCTACGCACAACTGTATCTTACAGTCGTAAACCTGGGTACTATGCAGTACATTACAATCAACCTAGCACTGTGACAACAGGAGCAATTTTACGACTTAACGACGGTGCAATTGCAGTTTTTTCAGGCGAACCCAATCAATCAGAACAGGGTATATTGAGTCCGATTTATACACTAGAATCTAATGGTTCTTTAGCAGTACCCACTGGACTAGTTTTTATCCGCTTTGCTGAAGGTGTTGATGTGAAATCGCAACGCGAGGTAATTAATCGAGCGGGTTATGAAGTAGCAGAAAGCCTTTCTTATGCGCCTCATACTGCTTGGTTGCGTGCTAAATCAGGTAAGATTGTTGATGCGATCGCAGGAATTTCTCAGTTAGAAGCGATCGCTAATGTTGAGAATGTCGAACCTCAAATGCTGAGGGAAAGAAGTTTAAGATAAATAGCAAATTATACATATTAGAGATATTCTTACTTCTAAGTTGACGGTAATCTAAGTACCATACTTCACTATTGCCTAAATCTTTTTTGATTGAATGACTAGATTTATCCATGACCAATTTGCAAAAGATTTTTTGGAAGAATTACTAAAACCTTATGGAGAAGTGCAAGGTTCTAGCCGTGTGGCGGGAGAATGAATTAGAAGCACTACCATCAAATCATCCATTTCGCAGAGCAACGCTAGAATTACTTTATAACTTGCGACAAAACTTACAAGTTAATCAAAATTCAGAAGAAGACGATCGGGAGTTAATTATGCGATTAAAACCACTTTATCAACAAGACCGAGAACAAGCTGTACAACAAGGTGAACAACGTCTAATTATACGTCTATTAAATCGCCGTTTTGGTGAGATTGATTCATCTACTCTTGAGCAAGTTCAAGGATTATCTATTGAACAATTGGAGGCGTTAGGAGAGGCTTTGTTAGACTTCTCAAAAATTGCTGAGTTAGAAGCTTGGTTCAACCAACAAATTGAATAAATCTAGTCTGTAAATCAATTAAACAAATTTTATTTGAAATTGCGCTTTATTCGTGTAGAGGCAAGTCATGAATTACCCTTACAACTGAAAGGAGAATACTAACCAAAACTTTGAACAACGTACATATCATTTCCTGTATCGCCGACTAAAAGCAAGCTGCTGTCATCACTTTCTAAGTTCTGACTACCAGCAATACCCTTTTGCAGAACTTTAATTATTCTTTGGGGAGTAAAAGATTCTAATTCCACAAACTTTCCAGATTCTAACCATGCTAATTCTTCAGCAGCTAAACTTTGACGTACTTCTTCAGGCAATTGTTTAGCTGCTTGCGCCGACTCTGGAGAGGATTGAATGAACATTCCGCGCTTCGTAGCGATAATTTGACGTGGCGTTAGTCCAATATCAATAATCACAATTTCGCTATTGAGAAACCAATTAGCATTGGTTCTTAAATTATGAACTAAACCAATTCCTTGGGGATTGCAATCATGTATTGCATAGACTTTCAAATCGGGATTGCGCCGCAGCATTTGCATTGTGGTGTCAAAAATGCTTTGGGGATATCCAGTAATGCTAAGAATTGCACAGTTGTTTTCAAAGTGAAAATTATTGGCAATTAATAGTTGAGCAATACTAGCAGTATCACAAACGACTAATCTATCAAAACTGTAAGCTGTTACGTCAGGATTAATCGTGGCTGGTGTATTTTCCTGCTTTGGTGAAGGAAGAATTTTGAGAATGGAACCATTTATTTGCTGCCAGCGATTTAGCCAATCGTTAATCTGAGATTCAGAAATTAAAAAGTCTTGTATTAATAATTGAATTCGCCCTAGCTGTCGAGTTCCTAAATATATAGGTAGCATTCCCATAGCAACAAAAAACGCAAACAATCTGAATGAATTTAAGGGAAGACTGAGTAAAACTCCGATAAAAATGATTATTCCTCCTATAATTTGTAAATTTTTTGCATTCTGTTTACGACTTACAATATTGAACTTAGCTGACTTACTACTTTCATGAAAAAAAATAATAAATGCTAGATTTACTACTAGAGGTAGAAAAATCGTTATTGATGTAACCAAGTTAATAAATATAAAAGGAATTAACCAGCTAAATCGTGAAATTGACTTTGAGCTTTTTTTTAAACGATTATCTAGAAAATAAAGCAGTTGCTTGGGGGTAAAAAATAAAGTGTTATTTGCAGAAATATCAGCGATCGCCTTTGCAAAAAAAGGATCGGTAATCTGAACATTACTCATACTGGTCGGTTCAAAGGCAAAGAGATGATTGCATTTTACACACCGACCTTGATTAGCTGTCCGGTCTTTTAGTTTATTGTCGGTTCCGCAGTTAATACACTTCATAATGATTGCTAAATGTTATTTATTAATTGTTAGTCGATACGGTTGAGATCGGGCTTGATCCCCCCTAACCTCCCTTAAAAAGAGGGGAACTATCAAGAATCTGATTTGTTAGCAAAACACTGTAGTCTTCTCGCTGACGAATCAGGCGGTGTGTACTATTTTCTAGCAAGACTTCCGCAGGTTTGGGACGGTGTAAAAAGTGAGACGACATTGCATAACCATAAGCACCGACATCTAAAATGGCAACGATATCACCAATTTCTAGTGTCGGGAGTTGGCAATTTTTCCCCAGATAATCTCGTGAATATGTGGTGTTACCACAAATATCAGTTGTGGATAGATTGTCTGCTTGTTTCCAAGTGATGATTTCTCGGTAGCCGCCGTGTACTGAGGGTACTGAAAGATTAGCAACGGTGGTATCAACTCCAACAATCTGTTTTTCTCCTTGCCATTTTACAGAGACAACTTGAGCAAGCAAAGTTGCACATCCAGCGATCGCACTTCGTCCTGGTTCAATCACCAAATCAATTTCCCGTCCTAAACGAGTAATTCTCTCGGTTAACTCAGCCCCAAATATTTCCCAGTCAAAGGCTGTTTTGTTGTGGTGATAAGGATAGCCAAAACCACCACCAAAATCTAAATATTCCCAATCTGGTAACTGTTGTGCTGTGGCGATTACCGTATCAATCACCTCGGTGAAAGCGGCTGTGGCGTTAGTTCCCGTTCCTCGATAGAAGTGTAAACCACTCAGCTTTAATCCCACCTCAGCAGTTAAAGCGATCGCATCACCAAATTCTTCTGGACGTACACCAATGCGGCTATCTCCGGTAATTTCCGGCAAATTGAGACGTAAACCAAGACGAATATTTTTCTCTCTGCGTTTGAGGAAAACTTCGCAGCACAACTGTAATTGAGCAAGGCTATCGAGATTGAGTGTTGTAACTCCCCAATTTAGGACTTGTATCATCTCAGCCTGATTCAAATTACTGCCACTATAAACAATCTCACTAGGATCGAAACCAGCTTGCAATCCTAAATAAATATCTCCTGGCGTATTGGCGTGAAGTCCCCATCCAAAGGAGCGAAAAATTTTTAACAGCGCAACGTTGCCATTAGTAACACTGGCAAACCGAAATTGCGTGCGGGGATAACTGACTGCTTTGCTAATCCGCTCAATAGTCTCGCCCAAGCGATCGCCATTATAAACATAAAGCGGAGAACCGTAGTTATTTAGTAACTCCTCGGCAAGTTCTTTAGAGAATGGAAGATTAAGACGATTTTGAGTTAAATTATTTGATACCATTTACCAAAAATACTGATACAGTAAACTACGAATTACGAACTTGTATTGAGCGACTTGCCCTGAGTTTCGACTACGCGGTAATCGAGCGAAGTCGAGATTCAACTACCGGGCAGCCGAAATATTACGAATTACGAATTATTTTGTATTTTCTCCATAACCAACGATTTAACCAAAAAGGATGATCCCAAGATTGTCTACTTTGTTTTTCATTTAAAATGTGCGATCGCCAAAGTTGCCACATAATCAGCAACCAGAGTGTTTCACCAATCCGCCGTCCTTGAATAGCTGCTCCTAGTTTGCCTTCAACGATTTGTGCCGCAATATGAGGATAAAAGTGATTGTTGGCGCGAAGTATCTCAGGATTGAGCCAGATGCCGAGCTGATGCCAAAAATTATTTAAACACCAAGAAGTCAAAGGAACCCCCATACCCCGCTTTTGTCGCCAGACAATTTCTGGCGGAAGCCAATTTTCTACAGCCCGTTTGAGGATATATTTTTCACAGGCTCCCTGCAAACACAGTTCTCCAGATAGGCAAAATGTCCACTCAGCTAAAGGTAAATCACAAAAAGGCGATCGCACCCACAACCCATGAGCAAACCCCAATGCAGTCGCACGGGGATGGATATTCTGCGCTCCTTTGAGCATCAAACTGGCACGGCGGAGGCGATGCAGCAAAGATGGACACTCATTGCAATCTAAAGCTGCCAATAGCCAATCTTCAGGATGCAAATTTTGGATCTGTGCATAAACCTCTGGCTGATAAACTTGAGATTCGTATCCCCCAAGACGGTGAAAGGTGCGGAGATATTGCTGGATAAAAGTTTCCTCTCCGGTGGGATTTTCTGCTTGATAAACACCTGCGGCAATTAAAGGTTTGTTTGTCCAACCGGCAAACAATTGATCTCCACCTTCACCATTAAAAATTACCTGAGTTTCCTGACTCGCCCTCTGAGATAGAAGATACAAAGGCACACACACCCCATCACCAAAGGGCAAATCTAATGCTCGTACAGTCGGAATTAAGGCATTCTCGATCAAACTTGGGGTTACTGCAACTTTAATTAGCGGAATTTTGAGAAACTGGGCGACTTGTTCAGAGTATGGATATTCTGGAATGCCTGCGTCACAAAAATCTAAAGTGTAGGCGCGGACTTTTACCCCTGCTTGTACCAGCAGCGCCGCTACCACCGAAGAATCAAGTCCGCCAGAGAGAAACACCCCGACAGGCTCATCTTTTAAATCGGTAATCTGTCGTTCAATGGAGCCTTTCAGGAGAGTTTGCAATTCGGTAATAGCTGTAGCTTCATCTGTTAACTGTTCTGGTGCTTCCCGCCAAGAGTGGATTTTTTTAGATTCAGGCGATCGCAGCTTACCTGATTGGCGATCGCTCTGCCATACTAATTCAGTTCCCGCCGTCACTGCAAACACTCTATTAACAGGAGTCAAGGGTGTCGGAACGTAGGAAAAACAGCTATAGCCATATAAGCCAGAAATGCTAACTTCTGACTGTTTCAAAATAGGTAAAAGTAGTTGCAGTTGGGATGCAAACCAGACTACTTGTCCTTGCACAGTCCAATACAAAGGCACTTTTCCGAAAGGTTCTCTTCCCAAAATTAGACAGTTGTTTTCCTGAAGACTTACCCAAGCATCGGGTGAACTCAATAATCCTGATGCGGAGATGGCAGCAATTTGATTTTGTGGCGGTGGGGAATTTCCATGAATTGCTAAATGAACAACATTCCAGATGGGAGGAGAATAATCTTCCTGTACAGAAAACTGACTTTTCAGACCTAACCCCCTAACCTCCTTCTCTACCAGGGAAGGGGGAAAATTCAAAGCCTCTCCTCTTGTAGGTGAGAGGTTTGGAGAGAGGTTTTCCACGACACTAGTTAACAGCGCTTCTAACTCGTTTTGAATGCCGTAACCCCAATAGCCAAGAAAGTTATGCGGGATATTATTACCCATCTGGACTATTTAACTTCAAAAGTTTCATCGCTAATCTGCCGACCTTCCAGGAACATTTGTACCTTCCAATTACCGACAGTTGCAGTCGAGTTTATAATGTTGCGACATTGAGTATCCCAAACAGACGTATTAATCTCGCGGGTTTGATAGTTATTTTGCTTGACAATTTGACCGCTTGGGTCAATCCAATTACAGGAGAGAGCCAGCTTTTTGCCCAAGGGTGCATTCTTTAAGGTGACACGATACAACACTTCTGGATTGGTTTGGCGGGAAATTGTCTTTACGTCGCTACTATTTTCTACCAAGGTGATGCGGTCTTGTTGAGCAGAAACACGGGAAAGTACAGAATTCTGCTGTTGCATGAAAAATATTGTAGATGCAATGACTACCACTACAACTGCTACGACTCCAAAGGTAATCCATCGATTCCGGCGTTGCTGTAGCTCTAGTGCTTGGCGACGATTTAATTGAATCAGTGCTTCATCTAGTAACTCAGGCGGTAAATTCAACTCCTGTAAAATTTCTCTAATCTGCTGTTGGTCTAGTTCGGCATCCCGACGCACTTGCAGATTTTCTACTTCTGTGACTATTTGTGATAATTGCTCTTGAGTCAGTCGCTGCGTCATAGCTTAACTCCTGTTATATGGGCAATAGGGAATAGGGAATAGGGAATAGGGAATAGGGAATAGGCAATAGGCAATAGGGAATAGGGAATAGCAATAGGCTATGGGCTATGGGCAATAGGCAATCAGTCTTTTCGAGTTGTACGTAATTTTTTTACGCAATCAAATACGAGTCCTAATATTAGACATCTCACTTTTGTAGGTACATCATAAGCTACAAAATTAAGTTGTTGCTTTTCGGATTCTTTTTAAGATACTCTTGCTCTCTGTTGCTTCCCTACTCTCTCATTGATGCCCTATTACAGACGTGATTAATCGTGTCTCTTGCTATTCCCTGGGAAAATTCGCAACAATTCGACAACCAGCGCCCGGTTTACTGACAATTTCTAGCTGGGCGTTTACTGTAGCCGTTCGTTCTCGCATTCCTTGGAGTCCGTATCCTGCCACGGCTTGATCGGATTGAAAGCCTTTACCGTTATCTTGGAGTATCAACGATAGCCCTGCCGCCGTTGTTTGAATTCTAATTTGAACAGCTGTGGCATTGGCGTGTTTATAAATATTGGTTAGCCCTTCCTGGATAATCCGATACACAACATGATTTACTGAATCGGAAAGCGGTTGTGATAAATCAATCTTGCAGTATGGTAAGACATCGGTGAGGTGATAGAAGTCCTCTGCAAGGTTGGCGATCGCACCTTCGAGTAATTGTCCGTGCAGGGGATCTGAGCGAATTGCCGAAACTGATTCCCGCACCTCTTGCAAAGCTTCGGAACCCAATTTTTTCGCTTCTAATAAAAATGATCGCGCTCGATTGGGATCAACTTCCCAAAGTGTTAGTGCTGTTTCCATTTGCACATTCAGCGCTACGAGAGAATGTCCTAAAGAGTCATGAATATCACGCGCAATCCGATTGCGTTCTTCAAACGCCACCATTTCCTCAATACGTTGATTCAGCGCCTTCTGATAGTCGAGCGATCGCCTCAGTTCTGCTTCTGTCTCCTGCAACCGACGATTTTGCTCCTGGAGTTGCAGTTGTAAGCGGCAAAGTTTAAGTTGATGCTCCATCCGAGCAAGCACCTCCTCAATCTGATAAGGTTTGTTAATAAAATCAACGCCTCCAACCGAAAAGGCTTTCACTTTATCAAATACCTCATTCAAAGCACTAATGAAAATGACGGGAATCTCTTGTGTTTGGGGATTAGACTTGAGACGCTCACATACCTCATAGCCATTCATTCCCGGCATATTAATATCGAGCAAAATTAAATCTGGAGGTTGAGCCTGTATGCCAATCAACGCCATAGAACCATTGGTGACACTTCTCACTTCGTATCCTTGCTCGGTAAGCATTGCTGATAGGAGACGAAGATTATCCAAGGTGTCATCAACTATGAGAATATCTCCCTTGGCTGATTGGCTTAATTCCATACTTCTTAAAGGTCTAAAAAAATTGTCAACTATCAACCTACTGATAACATATTCTACATAAATTATCGATTATAAGTAATACAAAATTTCATCGACGTAACAAATCTATTGATGATATTTGTAATTGTAACTGTGCTGATTATATTATTGGCTTTATATCCGTTTATCTACTTAAATTATGTTGATTGATAGTAATGAAAAATAAGTTTAATACGTAATACTTTTTACTTTTAACTGCTTTCAATAATTTTTTCAAAATTTTAAAATCAAGCTATAACCTTGTTATTTACTGTTGTTTAACCTTGAATATAAAAGTTTTCAATATTACCCAAAAGGGTAATATCATCTGAGACAGCTCATATTCTATAATTATGCTGATAAAATTCATCAAAATTAAGAAGCTTCTGAGTCAATATTCGTACCCCAAGATCGCTGTTTAATTTCAGGAGTTCGGATATGCATCCTCTCACCCTTCAAGTTTCAAAGCTGACTAAAAATGTGCATTTGCGCCACATTCTAGTAGTGCCGTTTATACTGCAAATTTCTCTAGCCGTAGGGTTAACTGGGTGGCTATCGATACAGAATGGGCAACGGGCAGTCAATGAAGTTGCAATCCAACTCCGTAATGAAATCACCGCTAGAATCCAGCAGTACCTTCAAATATATGTTGAAACGCCTCATAAAATCAATCAACTAAATGCTAATGCTATTCAATTGGGTGAAGTTAATATCCAAAAATTATCAACATTAGAACAACACCTTTGGTATCAGCTAGAAACCTTTGACACGGTGACGGCAGTTTATGTTGGGTCGCAATTTGGAGAACATGTTGCGGTTGAAAGAACAGAAGATGGTCGCTTTCAGGTGAAACTTTCAGGGGAGTCCACGGGGCATGAAATTCGGATTTATGCCGCAGACCAACCGGGACATTACACTAAACTTTTAAGATCCAAGCCTAATTACGATCCGCGAACTCGTCCTTGGTATCAATCGGCAGTAAAGTCTAAGACAGCTAACTGGGGGGGAATTTATAAACTGTTTGCCACACCCAAATATGTGCTAAATGCTAGTTTACCCATTTACGATAATCGTGGCAATCTGCAAGGCGTGGCAGCCGTAGATTTTTCACTGACTGGGATTAGTCAATATCTGCAAACTCTAAAAATCGGGCGAACCGGCGAAACCTTTATCTTGGAACGCCAAACAGGATTTCTGGTTGGTAGTTCCGCAACTCAAGAACCTTACGTAATTGAAAATCCCACAGCCCCAATTACAGAACAGAATCCGATTCGAGTTCAGGCAATCGCCAGCAACGATATTTTGACGCGGCGCACTGCTGAATATTTGCAGCAACGCTTTGGAAACTTAACCCATATTATCGAAAAACAACAACTAGATTTTGACATTGGGGGTCAACGGCAATTTTTACAGATTGTACCAATGAAGAATCAGCAGGGGTTGGACTGGCTGATTGTTGTGGTTGTTCCAGAAGCAGATTTCATGGATCAAATCAATGCGAATACTCGCACAACAATTGTGCTTTGTCTAGGTGCATTTGCACTCGCAACCGGATTGGGTATTTTTACAGCTCGCTGGATTACACAACCGATTCTGCGACTGGGAAGTACGGCAAGAGCGATCGCAGCAGGAAACTTAGACCAAAAGGTTTCTGTTAACAGTACAACCGAGTTAAACTCTTTGGCAGAGTCTTTTAACCAAATGGCGCATCAGTTGCGTGAATCTTTTTTAGCCCTAGCGCAAACCAACGAGGAATTAGAAAGCCGAGTCACGCAACGCACCAAAGAACTCGGTGAGAAAAATGCTCAACTTCAGCGAGAAATTCGCATTAGCGAAGCTGCCCAAAGGGGTCGCCAAAAAGTAGAGGCGGCACTAAAAACATCCGAAGCAGAACTCCGATTAATGTTCGCTGCCATGACTGATATGGTAGTAGTTTTTGATGCCGAGGGCCGTTATCTAAAGTATGTGCAAACAAAGTATGTGCTAACACAATCCTTCGCTTACAAACCTGACATAGATCGTGTTGGCAAAAAAGTTCATGAAGTTTTACCTAAAGAAATCGCCAATTTAATAGTCGATGCGATTCAGCAAGCCTTGCATCTGAGAGAAGAACCCAGAAACCCTGATGGAAGTCGCAAGAATGTTTTTGTTGAATACCATTTGTCAATCAAGAATCGAGAAACTTGGTATTTAGCTAGTGTTTCGCCATTATCTGACAACGCAGTACTTTGGGTTGCTCGTGATATTACCAAGCTGAAAAAAACCGAAGCCGCACTCAAGCAAGCCAAAGAAACCGCAGATGCTGCCAACCTTGCTAAAAGCCAGTTTCTCTCCAACATGAGCCATGAACTGCGGACTCCTCTCAACATCATCCTTGGCTTTACTCAATTGCTGCTGCGGAATCGATCGCTTAACTCGCAGCAACAGGAATATCTTGACACGATCAACCGCAGTGGCGAAGACTTACTGACCTTAATCAATGATGTGTTGGAAATGTCCAAAATTGAAGCAGGTCGAATCACCCTCAACGAAACAAATTTTGACCTCTACGGGCTTTTGGATCGACTCCAACAGATGTTTGCTTTGAAAGCCCAATCGAGAGGATTAAAACTTATTTTCGAGCGATCGCCTACGATTCCCCAATACATCTGCGCTGATGAAAGTAAATTGCGCCAAGTTTTGGTTAATCTATTAGGAAACGCAATTAAGTTTACCCAAATTGGTGAAGTAACTTTGCGGGTAGAAACTCTTAACCAAAACATCACACCAGATGAACCGATCACTCTGAACTTCAGCGTCGAAGATACGGGTTGCGGTATTGCTGACTCTGACTTTAGTCGCTTATTTGAGGCATTTGTCCAAACAGAGGCGGGACAAAAAGCTCAGGAAGGTACTGGACTTGGATTACCCATCAGTCAGCGATTTGTGCGGCTCATGGGCGGAGATATAAAGGTGAATAGCACGATAGGAAAAGGCTCGATTTTTACATTTGATATCCAAACTCGTGCAGTAATTATGGATATCTTACCAATGCCGAAACCGAGTCAGCAAGTTATCGGTTTAGAAAAGGGACAACCCAGCTATCGGATTCTGGTTGTTGAGGACAAACTGGAAAATCGGCGGCTTCTAGTTGAGTTGTTAACTCCCATTGGTTTTGAGGTGCGCGAGGCAGTAAATGGTCAAGATGCGATCAACCTTTGGCAAAGCTGGTCGCCTAACTTGATTTGGATGGATTTGCGGATGCCAATCATGAACGGATTTGAGGCAACCCAACACATTAAAGCAGCAGGTGTTCCAGCCCCGGTGATTATCGCGTTGACTGGAAGTGCATTTGAAGAAGACCGCTTAAGTGCGCTATCCGTTGGCTTTGATGACTTTGTGCGTAAGCCATTTCGGACGAGCGTCATTTTTGAAAAGATGGCTGAATATTTGGGTGTTCGCTATGTTTATACTGATGAATTGGAAAATCAGCAAAAAGCATCTTGTGCTTCATCCTTGACACCGGATTTATTAACAGTTGCAGATTTAAGCGTAATGCCCAGCGACTGGATTGAGCAACTCTATCAAGCGGCGCTCCGAATCAATGCTAAGGAAGTTATGATGCTGATTAGGCAAATTCCTGAGCAGCACGATCGCCTTATCCAGGCGCTGACTAATCTTGTAGACTCCTTTAGTTTTGAAGAAATTATCAAATTAACCAATCATTAGGGAAAGCAGCACCGTGGGGGATTCCCCAACTTGAAGCAACTGCCATTTAGAAATGTGAATTTTATTGAAGACTTTCCGCCACGGCATGGTGGCAATTTTCTTGTTAATTGAGGTAATCAGAATCTTGGAAGTCACAGAAGTTAAAGTTCGACCTTATCACTCAGATGATGAACAACAGGTTATCGAGTTATGGCATCAATGCAATTTGGTTGTCCCTTGGAACGACCCGAAACGCGATATCGACCTAAAGTTGCAATTTCAGCCACATCTGTTTTTAGTAGCAGCAAAAAAGAGGCTCATTGTTGCCTCAGTTATGGTTGGCTATGAGGGACATCGCGGTTGGATTAATTACTTAGCTGTATTGCCAGACTATCAAAGACAAGGTATAGGTAGATTGATGATGAAAGCTGCTGAAGCTGAATTAAAAAAGCTAGGCTGTCCAAAAGTGAATTTACAAGTGCGGTCTTCTAATAAGTCTGTCATTGCTTTCTATGAAAAAATTGGGTTTATAGATAGCAATGTTATCGGTATGGGTAAGTCGCTGTAATTATATTATTTGCGCGTACAGTATTATACTCTTTTTTACTCTTCACTTTTGTTTAAGTCCCGATAATAAAAGAACCCCACCCCAACCTCCCCGCTCTTCGGGAGGGGAGACAAAGCACAGCTTTGGCGGGGTGGGGTTCTTCGGGTTTAATTTTTCTGAATTGATACTGAACTATTTAAAAATATATTTTTGAGTTCAGAAATCTTATCGGAGTTGCTTTTTTTCCACTCTTCCCATGCATTTTGAATAGCTTTTTTTTGTTCTTGAGTTAGCTGCCAAGAAAGTGGAGGATTAATTTCATTACGAGGGAATTTAATCGGTATATGTACAATTTCTACTCCTTTTTGACAAGATTTATCTTTCAAAAATTTCAGCATTTCTTCCGGCTTCTCATGCTTGTAGCCACATTTATACTTGTCTGTCAAAAGTTCAATATTTAATGTATTGCCTTCGTTCTGCGTAGAACTACGAACTTTTAATAAAGCGAGCAATGAACCAATAACTTCCATTTGCCATCCAGGAGCGCCTTTTTCTTCTTGAAGATTCTCATTATCAGGAAAAGCATTAATTTGGATTAAAATAACTTTTTTGATGTCCTGAGATTGTTGAGATTCTAGTAGTTTATCGAGTAATTCTATGCTAGTGCCAATACCAAAATTGTCGAAGTAACCACCATCACCTATATGATAATTCCATGTAGTTTCTTCACTTGGACGACACACCGGAGATACATAAGGGAAAGTGGCAGATAATCTAGCGGCTGTTGTCACATCAATATCATATTCTGGATAAAGGGTATTAAAATCTACAGACCTGCAATCTTTGTGCTTACAAAAACTCATTGGACTAACTAAAAAACGCCGTCCATCTTCAACTAAAGTTGCATTAAAAATCGGAATAGGAATAATTCCTCGATCAATTTTCTGACTCCAGCTAGCTAAACTTTCATTGGGATTTTTCATTTCCCCTTTCCAATCTATTTCGATAGCAGTACCACGGTCTTGCTCAGTTGCGGTATCATCATCTTGCTCTTTTGGAATGACAAAAGGTAAACCAATAAAACGAAGTAAATCTGGATAAGCAAATCCCCAACCTGTAGCATCCAAACTATCTTCTGTAGCACTTTTAAAAATCTGTTTTAATTGGTTTTCTTCTGGATAACCTTGCTCTCCAAATCTATCCAAATAAAACATTGTTCCGACGGAACCACCAGAAACCGAGCTTATCCAACCAATGGCTTTGGTAAATTCAGATCCAAGTTCTTCTTGTAAACCAGTCAAAACTTTAGTCGTCCATCCAGATGCTTGGATACCTCCACCGCTTGCACAAACCACTACTAAAGTTTTGTCTTCACTTTGCTGATTTTCCAGACGTTGAGAGATAACATCAATCCACTTTTCTTTGCTTGGTTTGAACCAGTTATCTGTTGAGTACATTTTGTAAAAGTGGTCTATTTTAAAAATAGCATAAGAAGCAGATGAAATTACTAAAAATAATAGCAATGTAGGAATCCGAGACACATCATTAAAGAAAGAAATCCCACCTACCCACACTACCATAATTGACAAAATGAGAGTGATATAAAAAAGAGCTGGAACTTCAAACCTATTACTAATTGGGCGAGGTTTAAAGACAAAATAACCTAAGCCATAAACAATTAATAAAAAGATGGAAAATACTGCTATTTCAGCGATCCCGTAAGATAAATTACCATTGGCATCTATATAACCCCTTTGTATTTTTTCTGGCAAGAAGGCAATTATTTTTAATAATACCTGTTCTAAAAGTTGATTAGATTCAAAAAACATCTTGGCAAAGTAATTTGTTACTAGCACCAAAGCTGCTGCAAGAACACCAAATATAATTCCCCAACCTTCCCAGGCATGATCTCCTTCTTTGATTTCTTTCTTAGAAAGCTGAGTTGCCTTTATCGCAATCGGAAGACTTAAGATAATAGCAATTAAATATTGGATATATTCTGGAATTCCTTGCTGCTGAGGTACATTAAAACGAAGATGGGAATTATACAAGATGATATCGAAAACTTGTATCGTAGCTAATCCTGCTAAAACTGCACCTCCGATAACTAAAACCAACTGATTATTAGCGCGAAGTACAAATAAGTTTTTCAGCATCGCTGATAAACCAGTATTTACTGAAATTGTTGGCAATAACAATAGCAACAAGCCAACAATTATAGGTACTCGGAGAAAGAAAATATATTGCAATACACTGTAGAAGTTTTGTAGCAGTAAACCCAGGAATGCTAGTCCTAACCACAAAACAATACCGTTAAAAACCTGTTGTCTTTTTTTCATGACAATAAATAAATATACAAAGAGTTAATTGTTTACATTGGCTTATATCTTGTACCCAGCTTTCATATTAATGAGAATCAAAGGGAAAGTAATCAATCTTCAAGCTGTTTTACTTTCCTTAATAACAGTTAATATTAGACGAGCAATATATAAGCCAATAAACTTTGATACACAAGGACATATCAAAATTCCGCAAAATTTATTATGAAGTTATATTTAGTGAAATATTAAATGGTGGTTAATATGTGATATGAGAGTCTAAAAAATTCAGTTGCTAAAGGCTGAGGAGTAGAAAATTACTAGTTATAAAGATAACCATTATTACACTAAGATTGCTTTGAGCCAATCTCAAGCACCTGAGATGCGATCGCTTTTACGGAATTTCTATTCTTACAAGCTGCTAACCACCGTCAAAAAATTAAAAATTAAGCTTCTAATAATGACTGAACGAGAAAACCTCCTTCAGCTTTGACACCAGGTAAAACAAAGAAATATCCACCACCAATCGGGCGAATGTACTCCTCCAAAGGTTCCCAAATCAAGCGATTTTGCACCGTCACAAAGCGAAAGCTCTCGATTCTCCAGATAATATTATCCCTATTTTTCAACCTCCTCACTCTCCTGAACTCAACCCAATTGAGCGGTTTTAGGAATTTATCAGGAGAATAGTAATATCCGATGCTGGGTTAAGCTTAATTGCGGAAATAGATCGAAAACTCCAAATTACATCACGCTTAGGAGAATATTTACAAAATTACTGGAAGTCAAATGAAATTGACTATTCAAGCATCTCCAACAATTGCGCCTCACTTAACTGTGTAATTCCCAATGAAACTGCTTTTTCTAACTTAGAGCCTGCATCTTCTCCTAAAACTAAATAATCTGTTTTTTTACTCACTGAATCAGTCACCTTTCCGCCAGATTTTTGAATTAAAGCCTTAGCTTCATCCCGTTTTAAAGTTGGCAATGTACCCGTAATTACAAAAGTTTTACCTGCAAACTTTTGATTACCATCACCAATTGTTTTTGTTTCTTCTGTGGCAGTTAATTGCAATCCTTCTGCTTGTAAGCGTTCTATCAACCTTTGGTTAGCGTCAATCCTAAACCACTGGTACACAGATTGGGCAATTTCAGCGCCAATACCGTAAATTCCTTCAATATCTGATTGCTTTGCTGCCGCTAACTGGTCTACAGTGAAATATTTCTGAGTCAATAATTGGGCATTCACACTGCCAACGTGACGGATGCCTAAACCATACAATACCCTTGACCAAGGTTGATTTTTTGATTGAGCGATCGCATCCACTAATTTCTCTGCCGACTTTTTCCCCATCCTTTCCAATGCAGATAACTTCTCTGTTGTCAACTCATATAAATCGGCAACGGAATGCACCAAACCTTTATCAACGAGTTGATATACCAGCTTTTCGCCCATACCTTTAATATCCAAGGCATCACGACTTACCCAATGTTCAATGGAACCTTTGAGAATTGCCGCACAGGAAGCATTGACGCACCGAGTCACCGCCTCACCTGATTCTCGCACCACCAATTGACCGCAGACTGGGCAATGGGTGGGCATAAGGAAGGGTTCGGTGTCAGCAGGACGGAGTTCTTTGATTACCCTCAGCACTTCTGGAATGATTTCCCCAGCTTTGCGGACGATGACAGTATCGCCAATGCGGATATCTAATTGAGCAATGCGATCGCTATTATGTAAAGTTGCACGGGAAACTGTTGTTCCCGCCAGCTGCACAGGGCGCATCTCTGCTAATGGCGTTAACGCCCCCGTTCTCCCAACATTTACAGCAATATTTTCCACACGAGTAGGTGCTTCTTCGGCTGGGTACTTCAAAGCGATCGCCCAACGGGGAAATTTCTGCGTAAATCCTAGCTGTTCCTGAAGTTTAAAAGAATTTAGCTTCACTACTACCCCATCAGTCATGTAGGGTAAATTCAGCCGTTCCGTGTCCCAGTATTCGTAATATTTTGCCACTTCTGCGATCGAAGCACAGAGTTTGTGTTTGGGGTTGACTCGAAAACCCATCTTTTCCAACAACTCCAACGCTTCCCATTGGGTATTAGCAATACTGGTGTCATCCCTACCAGGAATGTGCAAGGTGTAGCCAAAGAAATCTAAGCGCCGTTTAGCCACAATGCGGGGATCTAATTGCCTGAGTGTACCAGCTGCGGCATTGCGGGGATTGGCAAATAATTGCTCGCTGGCTTTTTGCCTTTCTTCGTTGATTTGTTTAAATACTTCCAACGGCAAAAACGCCTCGCCTCGCACTTCCACTCTTTCGAGAATTTCTAACCCTTCAAAATTCAAACGTAAGGGAATAGAGCGAATTGTCCGTACATTTTGGGTAATATCTTCACCCGTTACCCCATCACCCCTAGTTGTCCCTCTAACTAGAATGCCATTTTGGTAAGTTAGAGCCAAAGCAGAACCATCAATTTTTAGTTCGCTGACATATTCCACTGCATCTATTTTCGGTACTTGTCGCCGCCAACGCTGATCCCATGCTTGCAACTCATCAATATTGAATGCATTCTCCAGACTATACAAGGGGATATTGTGCCGCACCGAGGTAAACTGTGTTGCCGGTCTCTCACCCACGCGCTGAGTCGGACTATCGGGTGCTGTCAATTCTGGATATTGAGTTTCTAGTTGTTGCAATTCTCGATATAGCTGGTCATAGACTGCATCCTCCATGATTGGAGCATCTAGGACGTAATAAGCATAGCTTGCTTGTTGCAATAACTGGCGCAATTCTTCTGTGCGCTTTACTTCAGGCTTAATCTGTGTCATAAAATTATAAAATATCTAAGACAAGGCTAACAAATCATACATTTGTACTATACAAAATTTTGGCTTTTGAGCCATATCCCCCGCTACCTAATACTTGCATAGGGCGATCGCATCGCAAACTTCAGTAGTAAGCTTCCCCTGAGTACTAAGTATAATTCTACGGGTAAAAAATTTAGAGCGATCGCGAGTCAATAAATCGCTATATAAAAGAATGTAGAGACATAGCAATGCTACGGCTCTACAAAGGTAATAACGCATATTTAATTTCACCAGAGTTTATTAGAGAACTGAGTTGAGTAGCAGTGAATAGGCGAAATTATCTTGAAATTATCGGCGTTGCATAATTGCGGGATGATTTCGCAAGTTATAAAATCTCCCCCCCTGCAACGCCAGCACCCCCTGCCTCCCCTGCCTGCCTAAATTCATCCCTCTGTTCTGCAACGCCAAATTATCTTTAGGATGGGGCATCGCCCCACCCCAAATTGTTATCCAATTACCTCAGCAGTCTTCTTCTTATCCAACTTGAGAATCAACACACCCAAAGGTGGTAAACACAAATCCAGAGAATAAGGATGACTGTGCAAAGACCAATCATCCGTCCATTTACCACCTAAGTTGCCCATATTGCTGCCGCCATATTGACGCGCATCGCTATTGAACAACTCTGTATAAAATCCCTTTTGCGGTACACCGATGCGGTAGTGAGAATGGGGTTGCGGTGTAAAATTGCAAACCACGACCGCAAAATCATCAGAATCCTTGTCACGACGCATGAAGGCAACTACACTATGGCGGTTATCGCTACAGTCAATCCACTCAAACCCCGGTTCAGCAAAATCCTGGGTGTACAAAACTGGTTCAGAACGGTAGAGATGGTTCAATTCCCGGAAAAACGTTCTTAACTGTTGGTGGGCTTCATGCTGTAATAAATGCCACTCCAAATCAGTCCAATCATTCCACTCACTCCACTGCCCAAACTCCATGCTCATAAACATGGTTTTTTTGCCTGGGTGAGCAAACATATAGGTAAATAAACAACGCACATTAGCTAACTTCTGCCATGTATCTCCTGGCATTTTACCGATGATATTGCTCTTACCATGCACCACTTCATCGTGGGACAGAGCTAGCATGAAGTTTTCGCTGTGGTTGTACCACATACTAAAGGTGATGTTATTTTGGTGGAACTGGCGGAACCACGGGTCCATGCTGAAGTAATCCAGCATATCGTGCATCCAGCCCATATCCCACTTCAAGTTAAAACCCAGTCCGCCTGTATAGGTCGGCCAAGATACCATTGGCCAGGAAGTGGATTCTTCCGCAATTGAGAGAACACCGGGGAAATAGCTAAAGATAATGTTATTTACCTGACGTAGAAAATCTGCTGCTTCTAGGTTTTCTCTGCCACCGTACTGGTTGGGCAGCCATTCTCCTGGTTCGCGGCAATAGTCGTTGTAGAGCATCGAGGCAACAGCATCGACACGAATTCCGTCAATGTGGTACTTGTCGAACCAGAAGAGGGCATTTGCTGCGAGGAAATTACTAACTTCATGGCGACCGTAGTTGAATACCAAAGTACCCCATCCTTTATGTTCGCCTTTACGGGGGTCAGCGTGTTCGTATAAGTGGCTACCATCAAAGAAAGCTAAACCATGTCCATCTTTGGGGAAGTGACCGGGAACCCAATCTACAATTACCCCTAGATCATTTTCGTGACATTTGTCAATGAAATACATTAAATCTTCGGGTCTGCCAAAACGCGAGGTGGGGGCATAGTACCCAGTTACTTGATAACCCCAAGAACCATCAAAGGGATGCTCCGCAATGGGCAGCATTTCTATGTGGGTATATCCTAATTCTTTGACATAAGGAATGAGTCGGTCAGCCAGTTCTCGGTAGGTAAGAAAACGTGCGCCCGGTTTTAATCCAGAAACGACAACTACTGGTTCAGTTTCACCATTGGGGAGTTTCGCTGGTTCTGCACTCGAAGCGTGTAACCAAGAGCCTAAATGTACTTCGTAGACTGAGACGGGCTGAGTTAGCGGGTCAGTACGACGCCGCTTTTCCATCCAGTTTTCATCGCTCCAACTATAAGCATCTAAATCAGTGACAATGGATGCCGTTTTCGGGCGAACTTCTTGCTGGAAACCGTAGGGATCGGATTTTTCGTAAATGTGCCCTTCAAAATTTTTGATTTCATATTTGTAATGCTCCCCTACACCAATTTCAGGAATAAACAATTCCCAAATTCCGGTGGGGCCTTTACGCATCTGGTGTTTACGTCCATCCCAAAGATTAAAATCTCCCAACAATGAAACGTTGCGAGCGTTTGGCGCCCAAACTGCAAAATAAACGCCTTTAACGCCGCCTATTTCTGTAGGGTGCGCTCCCAGCTTTTCGTATATTCGGTGATGATTGCCTTCACTAAACAAATGCAAGTCAAAGTCTGTCAAGTTGGGAGAACGGAAAGCGTAAGGGTCATAGGTGACACGCTCATGTTCCCCTTCTTTAATCCGTAACTGGTAGTTTGCCAGTTCTGGAGTGTCAATCGTGCATTCAAAAAAGTGGGGATGATGCACTGTTTGCATTGGGTATTCCTTGCGTTGTTCAGGAAGAACGACCCATGCTGCACTTGCATTTGGTAGATAGGCCCGCACAGCCCAGACAGTTTTGCCGTCTTGTTCTATGGGATGAGAACCTAGTATTTCAAAGGGATCGTTATGCTGATTCCAAACGATGCTGTTAACCTGTTCAGGGGCGATCGTGGTCATGGACATGAAGCTACCTAAGTGAAATAACGTGATTGACTAGATCTACTTTTTTAATATCTATATATATTCTTTACATTTATTTGCAATTTTGTCGTCACCGTTATCCTACATCAGAATGGGGTATTGAGCATGAGGCGTTGGGTATAGGGGATGAGGGAGCAGGGGAGGCAGGGGAGAATAACTCTTGACTAATGACTAATGACTAATGACGAATTTATCAAAAATTTAAAAATGGAAAAAACTGCAATAAGGTTTTACGTAAGCGCAGCAAGAAAATCTGTTCTCGAATTTTGGGGTCTAGTTTTGGTGGCGGGACTTCTTGTAGCTGGGCTTGTAATTGGATATACTCGGCAGCTGTTAAGGATTTTCCATCAATAGGCGATCGCGCTTCTATAATAATCTGTGTCCGCAATATTTCTTCTGGTGTATCCCCTGGTGGCGGTAATGCTATTACCTCTGATCCCCAATAACTACTTAAAATCACTAAAGTTACACTAATTACAACTAAGCTCAGTAATTTTAATGCCTTTCTCGCTTTAATTTTCCCCATTTCCCGAACTCCGTTCACAACGCCGGATGAAAATTTGTTCTCCTATGCCCTATGACGGCAGTTGACGGCAGTTGCTCCACTTGGTGAGCGAGTCCGGTCTTGTTGTTTCAACAAAGAGGAACTCGCGAACCCGAAGGGGGAGACCCCAAGACCGCACTGCCTCCCCAATGCCCAAATTTATCCAATAAAAATCTGGCAATATCAAGGGACATTACCAGGTCTCTCCTGACACGGATATAGACTACAGGGAATGCTCAAGAGCAATTGCCAGCGATCGCAATAATATTGTTTTGCCCTCTCAAAACTCAGTAGTCTAAGCAATTCAAAATACCAAATGAGGGAACTACCTTGTTGAAAAAATGGCTTAGATTCACATAATTCAACTTCCTTGGACTGGGGACAAGGAGCAATTAGACGGGAATTTCAGCCGGACAACTGGTTGAGGACTTAATCCTCTTTACCAGTGTCCTTTACTTCCTACCCTACGTAGTTGACATTTGAGCAAATTTTAGGTTCCGATACACCAACACAAAGCGTGCAGCTTTTACGTGAACCAAATTAATTCAAGCTATGTAGTGAGGAACGGGATCATCAAACAGCTTTGGGCGTGATTTAAACTAAAGTTTAAGGTGCCTTATTTAGGAGTAGCAGTAGCAGTAGGAGTCGCTGCGGGAGTCGTTGCGGGAGTTGTTGCGGGAGTCGTGGCAGGGGTAGATCCAGCAGGTGCATCAGTTGGTTCACCTGTAGCAGCTGGGGTAGCAGTACCAGCACCATCGCCACCACCACCTTCACAGGCTCCGAGAATTGCAGCCAGACTCAACATTATAGCAAAACCAAAGATTTTTGTTTTCATAACTCCTCTTTCACCAATTGTGGCTAGAACAATTTTTCGCCTGTTGAATACGATACCGTATTTATTGCTTTTTTTAAATTCTGCGAGATTACATACTTAAAAAAAACAATCCTTTGGGGTATTGTGTTTGGAATTATGTATCCTGATTAGTTTCGCTTAACTCAGGAGCAAAACGAAAATTACCAAATTCTTTAGCAAACCGAGCTATGATAACAAAAAATTTTATTTTTTTCACAGAGTATTGCACCTTGCTACCCGACGTTGCCATACTTTAGGTCGATACCTAAAGGATAAGCTGTCCAGTTGCTAATCGCTGATTGCAAACATTGCATATCTAAGGGATGCAAACATTGTTATAGCTACCGATCAGAAAAGTTAAAAGGGTATAGTCTGTTATGTGTGCTTATTGCACAGAAGGTGATTTTAACCTCAGCAAAAACAGACAATCAATCTAAAGTACAGTATTTCCCATCTAAAAAAATTTATGGTAATTGCTCGTAAATCTACTGTTTCTAGAAGAGGTAATTGGTTCTCGCGAGATTCTATTTTTTCTTTAGGGAGGCGACGCTCTGCGCGTATGGCGTTAGCAGCACGGAGCGCTTCTACACCAGTATCCTCTCAAAGACAACAGCGTTCCTCGAAGAAAAATTTAGCGGTTTCTCATACAAATGAGGCTGTTATAGGCAAATCGGTGAAGGAGTTAGGTAGACAACAAGTACTACTCAATCAGCAACCGAGTCTGAACCAGAAGAGTCTGGGGGTAGGTTTTCTTCGCCTTCCCACAATGCCTAATTCTGGAGCAGCACCTTCGTGGTTACTGCGCTTGTACACTTTTCATCGTTATTCGTCAGTTTTGGCATTCTTGTTAGTAGCATCAACCCTTGCTGTCTATGGCTGGACGGTATATTCTCAAGAGCTTTGGGGTCAATCATATCGCAGACTACAAAGCCTCCAACGTCATGAGCGGATGCTAACGACAACCAACGCGACGCTGACAAATAAATTGGCTAATGAAGCAGAACAACCAACAACAGGGTTAGTATCGCCAACTCCTGAAGGGATGATTTTTTTGCCTCCAGCATCTCAGAGTCCTAAGCCAGCATCGCCTAACACAACGCCAAATTCTGAAACGCAACCGCAAACACTCTCGCCACTGGGATACTAATCGTAATTTGTCAGAACCCAATGCAGAAGTCACCAAGCAGAATAAAATTCAGAAAGTTTCGGAATCCAAAATTCATAAGACAGCAAAAGGGTGATAAACGAGGGTTTTTAGGAAAATTAGCCTCTAATATCCAAGAGCAAACATCCAATAGCAAGTCCCGATTATTCATTGTCTGGGGCGTATTAATGGCATCAGGGTTAGGGTTGGGTGTCAACTTGTATAACCTGCAAATTGTCAAAGGGCCAAAATTAACTGAGCAGGCACGCAACCAGCAAATGGTGAATTTGCGACCTTTTATGCCCCGTCGCCCGGTGGTAGATCGCAATAGTAATCTACTGGCGATTGACCGCCCTGTATATACTTTGTACGCTCATCCCAAGCTGTTTGATAAGTCTAATGAGGATATGGCAGAGCGACTTGCCCCAATATTGGCAAAAGATTCTGCTGAATTGGTGAAAACTTTTCAAAGCAAAAGAAGCGGAATTATACTTGCACCAGCCTTACCAGAAGAAATTATTGATCGCGTCATCTCTTTGCGCTTAAATGGCCTGGAGTGGACTCAAAAATACTCCCGATATTATCCGCCAGACGATTTGGTTTCTGACGTGGTGGGCTATGTGAATATTGACCGCCGTGGTCAAGCTGGTGTGGAATATTCTCAAGAGAAGTTGCTAGAACGTCCTGTGCAAACGGTGCGCCTCAGTCGGTCGGGGAATGGCGCTCTGATGCCGGATCATGCGCCCGAAGGTTTTTTACATTTTGACGATTTGCGATTACAACTCACTATCGATAGCCGTCTGCAACGAATTGCCCGCGTTGCTCTCAAACAACAGATGGAAAAGTTTGATGCTAAACGTGGGGCGGTAATTGTGATGGATGCGTTGGATGGTTCCTTACTCGCTCTCGTCTCTCAGCCTACTTATAACCCTAATGAATACGCTAAAGCTAATATTTCACTATTTAAAAACTGGACGGTGGCGGATCTTTATGAACCGGGATCGACTTTTAAGCCTTTGAATGTAGCGATCGCTCTGGAAAATAATGTCATCAAACCAGATGATATGTTTAATGACTCCGGTTCTATTCGAGTAGCTAATTACACCATCAAAAATGCGATGAATAATGGGAATGGGCGAATCAGCATCGCTCAAATTTTGCAATATTCCAGCAACATTGGTATGGTGCAAATTATCCAACGCTTAAAGCCTTCAATCTATTACAACTGGCTAGAACGCTTGGGGCTAGGACAAAAAGTTGATACAGATTTACCTTTTGAAGTAGGCGGACGGCTCAAAAGTCAAGAAGAATTTATCGCTTCGCCAATTGAACCAGCTACTACTTCCTTTGGACAAGGCTTTTCTATGACACCGTTACAGCTAGTGCAAATGCACGGTGCTTTAGCCAATGGCGGTAAGTTAGTTACACCCCATGTAGTTCGGGGGCTGATTGATAGCAAAGGGCAGATGCATGATTCACCCACTCACACCATCCCCCGCCAAATTTTCTCAGCCGAAACTACCAAAAAGGTTGTGGAAATGATGGAAACTGTTGTGAATGAAGGTAGCGGCAAGGCAGCACAAATTCCGGGATATCGCATTGCAGGTAAAACTGGTACAGCTCAAAAAGCTAGTCCTAATGGCGGATACATCAAGGGTGCTAGAATGACCAGCTTTGTGGCTATTTTACCCGTGGAGTCTCCTCGCTATGTAGTGTTTGCACTTGTGGATGAGCCAAAAGGAGAAAGTGCTTATGGTTCTACTGTCGCCGCGCCAATTGTCAAGTCAGTGATTGAAGCGCTGATTCCTCTTGAGGAGATTCCGCCCAGTAAGGCGATTGAGCAGCAGAAAGTGCCGTAGGCAGGGGGCAGGGGGAGAAATCAATTCAAAATTCAAAATTCAAAATTCAAAATTCAAAATTCAAAATTAAAGAACTTCTGCCTCCTGCCTCCTGCCTCCTCTTTCCCAATCTCCAATGCCCCTTTCGTCTGAAACCTAATTTTTCTTTATAACCAGGGAAAGAGGTAGAGAAAGCTACTGGTGTGGAAACCTAGATATTAGAGGTGAAATTAATTTTTCACTTTTCTAAAGCTACCGAAGATTCCATGCAAAGCAATTTAATTATATTTCCTAAGACTGAGGCTGCGAAAAATAGCACGCAAACTGAAGAAAGAACAATTACCAAGTACGACCGTGCCCAAGAGCAATTTATAGAACTGCTAGCAATGGAGGATTTGGACAAGAAACTGGATGCAAAACCTTCAATAGCTACTGAGTTTGAACGATCGCTCTCTATGGCAATGAGTGCTGCTTATGGAAATGATCGCTCTGATGAACAGGCTCACCGTTTTCTCCAACGGATACTTTATCGGATTAATCGGCTAAAGCTGTTTTGGTACGATGATCTGCAAAACTATACTAATGAGCGATCGCTGTATTTATCCTCTTGTCGCGACCAAATTGAAGCTGCTTGGCAACAGTGGGAACTAGCACAACTTGATCTGGATGCACTGCAACAATTGGATGTAAAACAAGCTTTAATTGAGCGTGTATCTGGTGATTTAAATCCGCCTTTGTCGGAGAGTAGCCGCTACATTCGTGAGGAAATGACTGAAGCTGGTTATCGTCACTTCCTAGCGATCGGCTCTTTTGATGGCTTGGTTGAAGCTAGTCATCTTTCGCGCATTTTGGGTGGTGTTGCTAATGAAGTGCAGTGTACCCTGATGCGAGTACTAATTGAAGAATATGGCAATGGTCGTTTATCTCGCAAGCACTCGACATTTTTTGCTCAAATGCTGGCTGAATTTGGCATGAACACTCAACCAGAGGCATATTTCGATTTAGTACCTTGGGAAGTGTTGGCTTCGACAAATTATAATTTTCTGGTAACTGAGCGCAAACGTTATTTCTTGCGTTATGGCGGTGGTTTGACTTATTTTGAAGTGGCTGGCCCTGCTATTTACAAAAATTATATGGTGGCAGCGCAACGACTTGGACTCTCAGAAGTAGCGGTGGGTTATTGGGAACTGCACATCAGGGAAGATGAACGCCACGGACGTTGGATGTTAGATGATGTGGCTTTGTCATTAGCAGAACGATATCCCAATGATGCATGGGAATTACTGCTTGGGTACGACCTGCAAAAACGCATGAGCGATCGCGCCGGGACGGCTGTTGTGCGATCAATACGCGAAGCAGAATAAATCGCTTTACTCGCACGATCGATTCAAAAAATTATCTATCAATAGCAGGTTATTCTTAGGTGATTTCTGACAAAGAATATACCCAGGTTGACGAGTTTCGACTTTGCTCAACTCTCGATTCTTTAGTTGGTTGAGCGACTTGTCCTGAGCGGAGCCGTTGGCGCAGCCTCTCGTAGAGAAGGGAGTCGAAACCAACGGAAGCGGTAGATTTATTAACAGAAATTGTCTTAGCGTTTTAATTTGACATTTATAAAGTCATTTTATTGCTAATTCACCTGCAAATATATTTCTTTAGCAATCGTTTGCTAAAGGAAGAGTTTTTTATTGCCTGAATATAAGGTAATAAATAGCTGCCTATCACATTGATTATACCTTACACCTGGAAGTGCAGTCAAATGAAAGATATCTTTTTTTGCCCTGAAGAATCTAATTTCTACTCAAATTGTTTAGAAAGCTTTGTTCTCAGAAATTGTAAAAATTCCGAATCTATTGTGGAGTTTGGCTCAGGAGATGGTAGTCCTGTAATTAATTCTTTATTGAGAAACAACTTTGATGGTGTTATCCAGGGGTTTGAATTAAATACTTCTGCATGGAAAGTCGCAAACTCAACTATTGATGAATACAATCTTACTAATAAATACATCATCCATAATTCATCTTTGTTTAATTCTTCTCAACCCGATGCTGAGTATCTTGTAGCCAATCCACCTTATTTGCCAGCACCAGATAATGATATTTATATGCCACTCTTATTTGGAGGCATAGATGGAGCCACAGTTACCAACGAGCTTTTATCGTTAGGTTATGAAAATGTGTTGGTTTTAATATCTAGCTTTTCTAATCCAATAAATACGTTGGAATTAGCAAAAGAAAATGGTTATTCTGTTCAAAACTTCATGGTGTTACCTTTGCAGTTCGGTTACTATAGCTCCGACCCGAAGGTAAAGAAACACATAGAAGAACTCCGAAAAAATCAGATGGCATTTTATTCTGGTGATTATTATTTTTTAGCTGGGGTTTTATTTAAGAAATCTCAGGAGTCTGTAATTGATTTATCTAATCAATTAGCTCAGGTGATGACTAGTTTGTGAAAATCAAAAGTCTCAGATTCCCGACTTATTGAATGAAGAAGTCGGGAATCTTGTTGTTCATTACTACAGCTTTGATTTTATCTTCCTGAATTTCATGGAGAACAAAGTTTAAATTAAAGGTTATTGTTCACTGCAAAAGCCGTATCTGGGTAGTCGCTAAATACGCCATCAACACCTAAGCTGAAAAATAGTTCATACTCACCTTGGGGATTTCCTTGAAAGTCTAGGGGTAAAAAGCAGTCTTCATTGCGAAAAGTCCAAACATGAACCAGCAAACCAGCCGCATGAGCATCTGTAACTAAAGATGTAGGCGATGTCTGGCGACAAGCCGCTTTGCGTCTACGCAATTTACCATTGCTGTCTCTAGGAACCAGTAAATTTTTATGAATTCCGATCGCTTGTGCATATTTCGCAATTTCTGCTAAACCTGATGGTGTGACTAAATCTGCATAGTTGCGATCGCAGCCGCTAACGACAAAATCATAAGGTTTACCAGTGTCATTCAGCAATTGCACCAAAGGTAAATCAGTCTTTGTAGATAAATCTTGTAAATTACCCACTTCAAAAGACTGAATGAAAATAGGTGCGTTAGCTCCCTGATAACCGTTGGCTGTTAAAGTTGCAAGTAGGGGCGCTTCTAGAGCTAACCCAATAGATTGAAAGTAAGTTGGGTGCTTGGTTTCTGGGTAAATGCCAATCTCCCGATTAATTTCGCCACTTTTAACCTTGACTAAATCGATGATTTCTTGCAGCGTGGGAATTTCTAAGATTCCATCATAAGCGGTATTTTGAAAGCGCACTTGGGGAATTCGCTCTTTGGCTCGTAGTGTTTTTAGTTCTTTTAGGGTAAAGTCTTCAGTAAACCAGCCAGTTTTTGATTCACCATCAATTATTTTGGTAGTTTGCAGGTGGCTAAATTCTGCATGGCTTGCAACGTCAGTAGTTTCAGAAATCTCATTTTCGTGACGAGCAATTAAAACACCGTCTTTAGTAGAGACTAAATCAGGTTCAATATAATCAGCGCCTAGTGCAATCGCTAACTCATAAGCAGCTAAAGTATGTTCTGGACGATAGCCGCTAGCGCCTCGGTGTGCAATGATAATTGGAGATGCATTTTGCAAAGTTGTAGTTACATTCACGAGTATCAAAGGTGGATGAATGAAGCAAAAAGCCTCATTAATGAGTATCAAA
>NZ_JAVRBY020000066.1:0-37215 GCF_034531035.1 Nostoc sp. DedQUE02
TATGGGTCAGCCACTTTATATAGTACATAAATACTATAAAATAGCGATCACGCTGTGCCAGTTGCGTAAGTCCTGTTTTCTCTACTTACCTGGACGCGATCGCTATTGTTATCTTCTAATGTCACAAATTCTTCTGCCATAACTCATGTATTCAATACTTTCTATTGCTTTGTTAGCATATATGATAACAAAAATAAAACATAAATTAACATAAAAGTTAACAAAGTTATATTCCCTGCCCTGTGATAATGGAAATCATGGGAAAAGCAGGACAAGCACTAAGACAAGTTTTAGAATCTTACAACATTAGCCAAAGCCAGCTGGCAATAGGTTTAGGTGTTGAACGTCCGATTGTCTTTCGTTGGTATCACGAAAAAATTGACCCTACTGCTGAAACTGTTGCAGACATTGTTAAGGCATTAAATAAGATTAATAAATCAGCCGCAAATGATTTTATTCAAGCATATTTAGGAGAGTTGGCATTATTTAAAAATCAACTTACGAATCAAGACTTACCATTATCAGATAAAGTTAATGTTACAGTTTTAGCTCAAATATTTAACAATATAACTAACTCTTATAAATATCTTTACTTCTTATCATTATTAGATATATTAAAAAGGAGAAGTTTTGATACTTTATCGCCTATTACTTTTCAAGAAATTATTGTCGAAATGTTAGCTAATGCTTGGTATCCTCACAAATATTTTAAACTCTCTTTTGGTAAGCAAGACCAAATTGCTAATAAATTAGATGCTCTTGATCTGGAAATTACAGAACCAATTTTAAAGTTTAGAGATACAGATAAAAAACTTTTGCGTACCTCTATTAATAATCAAAATCTTGATAATATTGTTATTTCTATTAATCGCTATGTATCTTACCGTTTAATTCGTCCTTTCTTTTCTCAAGAAATCAGAGGATTAAAAGATTACGATGTTGACCCTGTTATTATTAGTTTAGCTAACAATCAATTTGATACTAAAAAGCCTTTATATTATTTTAACGCTGAAGAACCAAAAAATTGTAACGCCATTATTTTACATCCAGATTGGATTGAATATTTAGAGGAAAACTACACAATAGTTAGGGGGTGGGCTTCTTGGGAATGGTTGAATTATATGCAACTGAGAAACCCCAGCACTCCTAATGTGGTTAACAAACTATTTATGCCACAAGAAAGAGATTCTTTGGCAAATCAAAATAAATATTGGAAAACTATTTTAGAATATCGAGATATTAAATGTATTTATTCAAAAGTTCAATTAAATAAGAATGACATTTCCTTAGATCATTATTTACCTTGGTCTTTTGTAGCTCATAATCAATTATGGAATTTGATTCCAACAACAAAATCTGTTAATTCTTCTAAATCTAATAGTTTACCGTCAGAAGAATATTTTCTTGATTTTGTAAGATTACAACATTTAGGCTTAACGATTTATAAGCAAAGTGTTTCTCAAATAAAATGGTCAAATGATATTGAAACTTTTGTTGCAGAATTGAAAGTTGATCAACCAGACGAATTATTAAATTTAGAAATCCTCATTAATGCTTATACAAAAACTATAAAACCCTTAATTTCTTTAGCAATTTTGCAAGGTTTTACTCCCAATTGGATTTATGTCTAAGAAACAGTGAACCCACTTTTATGCACCTAAAGGCGTTGGTGCATTAGTAGTAAAAAAAGGTTATCCTCTTGAACCGCTTATTTACGGTGGTGGACATCAACAAGGACTCAGATCGGGTACACTCAATGTCCCCGGAATAGCTGGCTTAGGGGAAGCTTGTAGATTGAGACAGTTGGAGATGGGAGTAGATGAAAGTGCGATGCCTGCGGCGGGCTGCGCCTACGCACTTTTGCGAGATCAGCTACAAAATCTACTCAAGGCTCAAATTTCTGATTTACTGGTGAATGGAGACTTAAACAACCGTTTATCAGGTAACTTACATATTTCTATCCCTGACATCCCTAATAGTGCCATTATTGCTAGAGTTCGCCATCAATTAGCTATTTCTACAGGTGCGGCTTGTTCATCAGGTATTGTCGCGCCATCTCACGTTCTGCAAGCTATGAATCTTGCGGAAAATATAATTGAGGGAGCGTTAAGAATTGGTATTGGGAAATTTACAACCAAAGAAGAAATTGAAAAAGCATCTTCTGCGATCGCCAGTGCAGTAAAGGCTATTTTGAGCCTAAATTAATAAAACCCTTATTAGGGCTTTAAGAGTAATATTTTAAATTACACAAATCTGTCAAATCGTCAAATAATTTGGCAAGCGACACTTATGAATTCGCAAGTTGTCGGTAGCGTTCCTGAACTTCCTGAATCGAAAACAAAGTTTCAAACTTCAACCCTGCTGACTCGTACAACTCACCTCCGCCTTGTTGTCGATCTACTAGTGATATTATTTGATTTACGGTATAACCTGCATCTTTAAGACGCTCAACTGCTTTTAAAGCAGATTGTCCAGTTGTCACTACATCTTCCAAAACTACTACTTTTGCACCTTCAGGTAAAGTGGGGCCTTCTATATAAGCTTTCGTTCCATAACCCTTAGCTTCCTTGCGAATAATCAGCGCTGGTATCGGGCGGTTTTCATAAACAGAAACTACACTCACTGCTGTCACCATTGGATCAGCCCCCATCGTTAAACCACCTACAGCTTGTGTATCTATAGGTAGCAAAGGAAACAGTAAACGTCCGACAGCCAAAGCTCCTTGAGGGTGGAGTGTTACCTGCATCTTATTGACATAATAAGAGCTACGCAGCCCAGAAGCGAGAACAAAATCACCTTCTTGATAAGCCAGTTGAGAAAATAAATCTAGTAGCTTGTGGCGCAAAATAGTCAAATCAGCAGTGGTTGACCAAGTATCTGAGTGGGTAAGAGTTTCAGTAGGATACGTCATTACAAAACATTAAAAGTTGTGCTACACCAAAGGTTGAACTCATCAGAGTTCTGAAATTAAGCATAAATTAAGATTGCCCAAAAATTGAGGAGTTAGGAACGTGGGTATAAAATTAAAAACCCTTGGTAGTTTATTGGTACTGCTTGCTGCTACTATTGCTTTTCCCTGTGTTGCATCTGCCCAAACCGAAACCCCCAAAACTGAAAGTGCGAATGATGTATTTGAACGAGCTTATTTTCGTCACGATCGCAATTTCTACGAAAATGGTAGCCTCAAGCGTCAGTTAGACTCATTGCTAGGACTTGGTTCCGGTTTCGGTGGTTCCTTTCCAGAAAATGAAATTGCCCGCGATGCTGAGTTGGTTAATACTCTATATCATGATGTCCTGACTCAGCAAGTTGGCAACGATCCTTATATTCGTACTCCTGATTTACCAAATCCTTATGACACATCGCTGCTGGTGTCTCCTCGCTATAGCAACAAACTTAAAGTAGGAACTGAATTCAGGTTTGAAACATTACCATCTCGGTAAGATTGGGGAGTGGGGAGTGGGAAAATACAGGGACAAGGAGAATAAACCATGCCCATGACGGCAGTTGACGGCAGTTGACGGCAGTTGCTCCACTTGGGGAGACCCCTGCGTACCCGTCACTACCTCCCCAATTCCCCATACCCATTTTTGATGATTCAGTGCGCCCTGCTGGAATCGAACCAGCCTGAAGACGAATTATGAGTTCGTTGCCTCCCCAATCGGCCAAAGGCGCTTATTTTGTTAGGTTGTGGGCTGCTACAAGTAAATTACTTCAACTTCTAGGTCAACCTTATTTGCTAATTTTAGAATAAGGAAAATACCTCATGCACTGACTTTAGCCAATTCCATGAATATAGCACAAATTTACCACGTGTGAATACTGGACAATAGTTTACTAGATTTTTATACTACATAATTTGATCATAGATATAGTGCAAACTAATATTGATTAAGTTCCTTTAAGGATTGAGGTCAAAAGCTTCACTATTCTTAAATAGACCAGCATTCTATTGTGATAGCTTGTCAGCGATGAAAATAAATTCTACTGTACTTCTTACTTTGATTTTGTTAATTCTGATGATGGGAGCAGGTTCTGTGAGCGCCTTTTTGGGCTTTGAACTGGGGAGTTCAGCACTTAAAGGCGTTACTACACCAGACGGGCGTCCCACAACCAAATTTGCCAGCAATAAGGGAAATAACTCCCAACAAGGAGGGCTGGTGCTATTAAAAGAGGAAGAGATTCTGAAAATTGTCAAGGCGCGAGTTGAGGGCAAGACCAAGGCAGCTAAATCGGAAAAGCTAGAGGAAGACGATGAAGAAACCAATAACAGCAAGCAGAAGCCAGAGGAAAAACCCCCAGAAGTAGTTGAAGAAAAACCCCTGCCTGGTTTCCCGGTTACTGCCCAGAGTGATGGCGTAACCATGACTGTGCAATCTGCCCGCTACTCTGGTGGTGATTTGCTACTGAAAGTGAAAATGCAGAACAAAGGTAAGGATTCTGTGCGATTTCTGTATAGTTTTTTAGATGTTACCGATGACAAAGGACGAACCCTAAGTGCTAGTACAGAAGGTTTACCAACAGAATTGCCTGTAAATGGGCCAGCATTTTCCGGTACAGTGAGCATTCCCACAGCATTACTTGATGATGTCAAGAAAATATCACTTGCTCTCACTGATTATCCCGCTCAAAAATTGAAGCTAGAGGCATCGGATATTCCTGTAGGAAGGTAGGAGAGGACTGGGGACTGGGGACTGGGCACTGGGGACTGGGAAATAGGAAATAAATATTTAGGAATACTTTCTCATTACCCAATACCCGATACCCAGTCCTCAATCCCCCTAAATGGAGGGCGTGAGTTTTACACGAGCTTTGGCGGTGAGTGGTTTTCCTAATTTAATTTGGACAGACGTGGCGCTACGGTTATTGTCAGTGCTACTACTGATTACCATAAATGCCTTTTTTGTAACGGCGGAATTTTCGATGGTGAGTGTGCGGCGATCGCGTATTCACCAGCTAGTTAAGGCTGGGGATGTTCCAGCGATCGCTGTCGAAATGCTACAACGCAGTATTGACCGACTGCTATCTACCACCCAGTTAGGCATTACTCTCTCCAGTTTGGCGCTGGGATGGATTGGCGAAAGTACGATTGTCGTACTGGTGAATGCTTGGCTCAAATCCTGGCCTTTACCCAGTAGCATGACTACCTTCCTGGCGCATTCTCTATCAATTCCCATTGCCTTTTTCTTAATTGCCTATTTGCAAATTGTGATCGGAGAACTATGTCCCAAATCCTTAGCCATGCTGTACTCAGAACAGCTAGCGAGATTTTTGGGGCCTTCAGTAAAAGCGATCGTGCGTTTTTTTGGCCCCTTCATCTGGATTCTCAACCAATCAACTCGTTTTTTATTGCGTATTTTTGGTATCCAATACACAGGTCAAGGCTGGCGACCGCCTGTAACTCCCGAAGAATTGCAACTGATTATCTCTACAGAATGGGGGTCTACTGGTTTACAGCGTGCAGAACGAGAACTGCTCAATAATGTCTTTGAGTTTGGGGATGTCATGGCCCAAGATGTGATGATCCCCCGTACCAGTATTATCACGCTGCCAAAAGATGCTACCTTTGAGACATTACTTAGGGAAATGGCTTCTACTGGTTACTCCCGCTATCCCGTGATTGGTGAATCTTTGGACCATGTTCGCGGCATTGTTTATTTTAAAGATTTGGCACAACCTTTGTCTGTAGGAAAGCTTGGTTTAGAGACACAGATCCAACCTTGGATGCGTCCCGCCCGCTTTGTTCCAGAACACACGCCCTTGAGTGAACTTTTGCCCATGATGCAGCAAGAGAAACCCGCTATGGTCATGGTAGTAAATGAATTTGGCTCTACTGTGGGACTAGTGACAATCAAAGATGTCATTGCCGAAATCATTGGCAACCCCAGTGAACCTGAAAACAGTGACGACTTACTGATTCAGATGTTAGATGAGCAAAAATTTCTGGTGCAGGCACAAATCAACCTCGAAGACCTCAACGAAGTTTTGCATCTCAATTTGCCCCTGACCAGAGAATATCAAACACTAGGGGGCTTCTTGCTGTACGAGTTACAGAAAATTCCGGCCATTGGCGAAACCTTCTGTTATCAAAATCTCGAATTCACTGTGATATCAATTGTTGGGCCACGCTTGCATCAAATTCAACTGCAACGCCTAGAGGAAGAGGGGAGAGCAGAGGAGCAGGGGAGCAGAGGGGCAGGGGATAATGACAAATGACAAATGCCTCTACTGTGTATACGCTACTGGATCAACAAGTCCCAATTCGGCAAAAGCTGCTAGCCGCAAACGACAAGAATCACACACGCCGCAGGCGACATCATCACCAGCATAGCAAGACCAAGTTAGCTCCCAAGGAACTCCTAATTGGTTCCCCAGTTGGATGATTTCGGTTTTTTTCAGGTTGATTAGGGGTGCAACGATATTAATTGGTTGTCCCTCACGCCCTTGTTTGGTTCCCAAGCGAAAAACTTCTTGCATTGCTTGGATATAGTCGGGGCGACAATCAGGATATCCTGAGTAATCTAAGGCATTGATGCCGATATAGACACGCTCTGCTGCGATCGCTTCGGCGTAACTAAGAGCAAAGCTTAAAAAGATGGTATTACGAGCCGGAACATAAGTGACAGGAATATTTTGAGACATTTCATCTAGCGATCGCTCCTGGGGTAGATCAATCGCGTCATCGGTAAGCGCGGAACCACCCCATTGTCGTAAGTCAAAATTAACTATCTGATGTTTTGCGATCGCAGCTTTTTGAGCGATAGTCAGGGCTGACTCTAACTCTCGTCGATGTCGCTGCTGGTAATCAAAGGAAATAGCATGACATTCACAGCCATCAGCCTTAGCTTTGTACAGAATTGTGGAAGAGTCCAATCCCCCAGATAACAGAATTACAGCTTTCATCTCGGTTGCAAATTTTGGATTTCAAATCGCTAAATCAAACCTTAACAAGATGCCACAAAGCAATGTCAAGGATAATTTATACTTAGGTCTTACTAAATTTTTTAAACTTAATCAAAAGACATATTTTTTTGGAGAAAGTGCAAAATCCAAAACAAACCCGAAATATCTATACAAAAGATATTTGGATTACGGGAACCGATCACAAACTTTGAAATTCTTCATAAACATAGGCTCTATGTTACCATCTGGATGGTTTTAGACGGATCGTAACTGGCATTTCGAGTATAAACGCCAACGGCCGTAGCGTCTCTAAATTTGGTGGTTGAGGAGAGAATAATAGTGCAAGATAGCATGTCAGTAGCAGAATCGAATCCATATACACAGCGCAACCAGCCACGACCGATCCGCATAGGCGTGATTGGAGTGGGTAACATGGGACAACACCACGCTCGCGTGCTGAGTTCAATGAAAGATGTTGAACTGGTCGGAGTGGCAGATATTAATGTCGAACGAGGATTAGAAACTGCCAGCAATTACAAGGTGCGTTTTTTTGAAGATTACTGTGACCTGCTACCCCTTGTGGAAGCAGTTTGTGTAGCTGTTCCCACCCGTCTGCACTATGCCGTGGGCATCAACTGTCTGTTAGCGGGAATTCATGTTTTGATTGAAAAACCGATCGCAGCCAGTATTTCTGAGGCAGAGTCTTTAGTAAATGCCGCAGCTGAGTCTGGATGTATCCTGCAAGTAGGTCATATTGAGCGTTTTAACCCAGCTTTTAAAGAACTGAGCCAAGTTCTAAAAACAGAGGAATTGCTGGCGCTAGAAGCCCATAGAATGAGTCCTTACTCAGATCGGGCAAATGATGTTTCAGTTGTGCTGGATTTAATGATCCATGACATCGATCTACTTCTGGAATTAGCTGCTTCCCCAGTCACAAAATTGACAGCTAGCGGTACTCGCTCCCTAGACTCTGGTTATTTAGATTACGTAACCGCCACCTTGGGTTTTGCCAATGGTATTGTTGCGACTCTGACCGCCAGTAAAGTCACTCACCGCAAAATTCGCCGGATTGTCGCTCATTGCAAAAATTCATTTACTGAGGCAGATTTCCTCAAGAATGAAATTTTGATTCACCGACAAACCACTGCCAATTCTCTCACCGACCACCGACAAGTACTTTACAGACAAGATGGTGTGATTGAAAAAGTCTACACCAGCAATATTCAACCCTTAAGTGCAGAATTAGAGCATTTTGTCAACTGTGTACACGGTGGCAATCAACCCTCAGTAGGTGGTGAACAAGCTCTCAAAGCCCTGAGATTGGCAAGTTTGATTGAACAAATGGCCCTGGAGGATCGAGTTTGGAATCCCTTGGACTGGCAATCAGAACCAAGGGTACAATCATTGACCCCGACAGCCTAGAAGAGGAAGAGAGGAGGAGATGAGAGGGATGAAGGGGACAAGGTAAAACTTTCTTCCTTCTCTGTTCCTGCTTTCCCACAGCATCAACTCAGAAGAAAACTCTAAACTATGTTTTGAAATTTGTCATCAAATCTTTAGATCCTCCCTAGTCCTTCAAAAAAATGACTAAGGGGGATCTAAAAAATTGGAAAATAAAACCTAGTGGTTCATGTCATTAATTAAATTGTGATAAATAAGTACGATCAGATCCCCGATTTCTTCAAGAAGTCGGGGATCTCGCAGCCCCGCAAAATTAATGAAACAGACCCTTAACTTCCACCTGTCTGACTCTGTTTTTCAGTTGCGATGCCAACTTTTAGTACAGCTAATGTTACCTTGACTCTAACAATCCAGGACAATTACCTTTTAAAAAAGCTAAGGCGGAATCTTAGTAACAGGACTAGTACAGCAATTTCAGGAATATGACTTAATGCTTGAATGGATAACTAATACTATCAACTATTTTGGCTATTGGGGAATCGCCCTACTAATGTTCCTAGAAAACCTTTTTCCCCCCATTCCTTCAGAATTGATTATGCCACTGGCTGGATTTACAGCAAGTCCATATCAACCAGGAGGGGCAAAGCTAAATATTATTGGTGTGTTTTTCGCAGGACTTTTGGGTTCTGTATTGGGCGCACTTATTTGGTACTATCCAGGTAAGTTTTTGGGCGAAACTCGTTTGAAAGCTTGGGCTGACAAGTATGGCAAATGGCTGGCTATATCCAGTAAAGATATCACCAAGGCCAAAGAGTGGTTTGACCGACAAGGTAGAACAGCAGTATTAATTGGTCGTCTTGTACCAGGAATCCGCACCTTGATTTCTGTTCCTGCCGGGATCAGCAATATGCCTCTGCTACCATTTTTGTTTTACACAACAGTAGGTAGCGCTGCTTGGGTGGGCTTGTTAACATACTCAGGATACGCATTAGGTAGTCAGTATGAACTTGTGGACAAGTACCTTGCTCCTGTATCCAAAATCGTACTTGGGGGTTTGGTTCTAGCATTTGTTTTCTGGATATTCAAGCGCCAGTTAAGACGTACTAGAAGATGAAACATGGACGCTTTTGGTTTGAAAGCAGTGAAAGCAGGGGTTACATCTGGCCAAAATTCGCCTACACTATGCCAAATAATACTAGATGTGCGAAAGCATGAGCTTATCGGAGGTATCGCCGGAATTAATTTTTGGCGTATTTCTAGCTACACTTGACGCAACCTAGAATTTCTGGTTGCTCGCATTTTTGTAAGATGAGCATGACAACTTTTTACAGTTAAGTTTGAACTAGGAGCTTTCATGACAGACCAACCTTCCGCCGCTACCCCTATTAATGCTGCTGCTATACCCATGAATAGGGTGTCAGCATCGACTCCCATTAATGCTGTTAATAATCCTGCCAAGCCAGCCGGTGGTTCCGGAAAAACCATTCTCAGTGTTGATTTAGGCAGAACTTCTACAAAAACTTGTGTGAGTCGTGAACCTGGCAGTGTGGTGTTCGTACCTGCCAATGTCAAGCAGATGTCAATCGAACAAGTACGCGGTGGTGTTTTTGAAGCCAGGGCTACTGACCCCTTAATGGATTTATGGCTGGAGTACCAAGGAAATGGATATGCTGTTGGTCAACTGGCAGCCGATTTTGGGGCGAATTTAGGAGTCGGACAATCTAAGGTAGAGGCTGCACTGGTAAAAGTGTTAGCAAGTGCTGGCTACTTCAAACTCAGAGACGATATCTCTGTTGTACTAGGTTTGCCTTTTCTTTCCTTGGAGCAATTTGAAAAAGAAAAAGCACAGTTGATTAGCCAAGTAGGTGGCCCTCACGTGTTGAACTTCCGAGGCGAATCTGTGTCGCTGAACGTTAGTAAGGTATGGGTCATGCCAGAAGGCTACGGCAGCCTGTTATGGTCTGAAGCTCAACCCAAGAAAAACCCTGGCAGTCCCGATTTTACAAAAATATCGGTGGCGATCGTCGATATTGGTCATCAAACCGTCGATCTTTTGATGGTAGATAACTTCCGTTTTGCCAGAGGTGCTTCTAAGAGCGAAGACTTCGGGATGAATAAGTTTTATGAATTGGTGTCTGCCGAAATCGAGGGAGCAGATAGTCAATCTCTAGCGTTGATTTCTGCTGTGAACAAACCTAGAGGTGAACGCTTTTACCGTCCTAAAGGCGCTAGCAAGCCCACCAACCTAGATGATTTTCTTCCCAACCTTACAGAGATGTTTTCGCGCGAAATCTGTAGCCGTGTGCTAGCCTGGTTGCCAGAACGTGTCACCGATGTGATTCTTACTGGCGGCGGTGGTGAGTTCTTCTGGGACGACGTTCAACGTCTGCTCAAAGAAGCAAAGATTAATGCTCATTTAGCAGCACCTTCCCGTCAGGCGAATGCTTTGGGGCAGTATATTTATGGAGAGGCACAATTATCCTCCAATCGCGCTGCTAGGGCATAAAGCTGATGTTCCAATGGTCAAAAAAGGTAGTTAAATCCGTCACGTTCAACCCAGAGCTTGCTGATGAAAGCTTGTTAGCGCAAGTAGAAAGTTATTTGGAAAAACAACCAGACAAGACTTTCAGCGACCTCTGTAAAGAAGCCTTATGGCAATCTTTATGTGTACCGGAACCTGTACAACCTGCTCCACAAACAGCAGTAACAACACCGATTGATCAACAAATCGATGAACTGCAACGTCAAGTGGCTGGACTTGAGGAACGTTTTTTTGCCAAGGGATCTAATCGTTTGGAGGCGATGGAACATCATCTACTGCAACTTTCTCAACAAGTTGCACAACTGGCGCTCATCGTCAACGATCGCTCGTTCGTTCCGTCTCCAACTCAATTAGAAGTAGTAAATAATACTTCTTATACTGTTGCTACCCCTCCTCAAGAGGTTGACCCCGTAATCAGTCGCCTTAGTCAGTTTCTCGATGATTTTTAAGGAAAAATCAGGTTTGTGAGCAGTTTTTGCTCATGTTAACAATCCTTAATAGTGAATACTATTAAGGATTATTAATGTTTATATATACTTTTTAGAAATGCGATCGCGAGCGCTCTTTTATCCCTCTGAAAAAATCAAATATTTATAGGTTGGGTTTAACTTTGTTCAACTAACAAAATCAAGGATTCTTAATGTTTGGTTTTGTTCCTCTGTTCAAGCTACCCCTAAATTTTAAAAAATTAATCACAAATTTTGTCTTGAATATTATTAGTACATATTTTTACTAGATTCTTTTTTTACTCTGTACACTGTATAAATGCTAGAATCCTCAAGTAGACAGTTAGGATACTTAGATGCCAGTTGTAGCTAACTCAATCAAGTTTGGTACAGACGGCTGGCGGGGCATTATTGGTGACGAGTTCACCTTTGAACGCCTAGCCCTGGTCGCGCCAGTTGCCGCAAAAGTATTATATGATACGTATTTTTCTACGGTTGGTAGCCGAACAATAATTGTCGGTTATGATCGCCGATTCATGGCCGAAGACTTTGCTCGTGCTGTTGCCGATACTGTCAGTGCTGTCGGATTTGATGTGCTACTGAGCGAGAGCTATGCCCCAACCCCAGCTTATAGTTGGGCGGCAAAAGAACTCAATGCTTTAGGGGCACTGGTAATTACAGCCAGCCATAATCCTGGTAAATATTTGGGTTTAAAAGTCAAGGGTTATTTTGGTGGGTCAGTACCACCAGAAGTTACAAAAGAGATAGAAGATCAGTTAGTGGTGGGAGTACCACTAGCAGCTACCCCAGGTAAGCAAGAGAAATTCGATCCTTGGCCCAGTTATACCCAAGCACTAGAACGTAAAGTTGATATCGCCAAACTTCGAGAAGCGATCGCATCTGGCAAACTAACGTTATTTGCCGATGTCATGCATGGCGCTGCGGCTGGCGGATTGGCGAGACTACTAGGCAATCAGGTCAAAGAAATCAACTCAGAACGCGATCCCCTGTTTGGTGGCGGTGCGCCTGAACCCTTGCCTAAATACCTTTCAAAGCTATTTGAAGTCATCAAGACTCACCGAGAAACCGATAAATCAGGTTTAACAGTGGGGTTGGTATTTGATGGAGACTGCGATCGCATTGCAGCAGTAGATGGAGAATCCAACTTCCTAAGTTCTCAAGTATTAATCCCGATATTAATCGACCACTTAACCCTGCGGCGCGACTTTAAGGGTGAAATAGTTAAAACTGTTAGTGGTTCCGACTTGATGCCTCTTGTAGCAGCACTACACAACCTATCAGTATTTGAAACAGCAGTTGGTTATAAATACATCGCTGACAGAATGTTAGCAGCAGAGGTGTTGCTGGGCGGCGAAGAGTCGGGAGGAATTGGCTATGGCAGCCATATTCCCGAACGCGATGCGCTGTTGTCAGCATTGTACGTGCTAGAGGCGATTGTAGAATCTGGTTTAGATTTAGGTGAGTATTATCGCTACTTGCAGAAACAAACAGGATTTATCTCAGCTTACGATCGCATTGATTTACCCTTAGCAAGTATGGAAGTGCGATCGCGTCTTTTGCAACAACTGCAAACTCAACCCTTAACGGAAATTGCAGGTAAAGCAGTAATTGATTGCCAAACAATTGACGGCTACAAATATCGCCTAGCTGATAAAAGCTGGTTAATGATTCGATTTAGTGGGACTGAGCCAGTTTTACGCCTCTACTGCGAAGCCCCAACAATTGAGCAAGTGCATCAAACTCTTGCTTGGGCGAAACAGTGGGCGGGGTAAAATTCATTATTAGTCATTTATCATTTGTCCTTGGAAAATGACAAATGACTAATAACTAATGACCAATGACTAATTACCAATGACCAAATTACTTGTAGTAGCCACAGGAAATCCAGGTAAGCTGCGGGAAATGCAAGCTTACTTGGAAAATTCTGGTTGGGAATTAACCCTCAAACCTGAAGAATTAGAAATTGAAGAGACGGGCGAAACCTTTGCTGCTAATGCTTGTCTAAAAGCGTCACAAATTGCTAAAGCTACGGGTAACTGGGCGATTGCTGATGATTCAGGTTTGCAAGTAGATGCCCTAAATGGCGCACCAGGGGTTTATTCTGCACGTTACGCCAAAACCGACTCAGAACGGATTGCTAAGTTATTGAAAGAATTAGGCAACGAGGTAAATCGACAAGCACAATTTGTTTGTGCAGTAGCGATCGCTCGTCCTGATGGTGCGATCGTATTAGAATCTGAAGGTGTTTGTCGCGGCGAAATTCTCCACGCACCTCGTGGGGATAGTGGTTTCGGCTACGACCCAATTTTTTATGTGCAAGAGTTGCAATTGACTTTTGCTGAAATGACACGGGAGTTAAAGAGGTCAATTAGCCACCGAGGCAAGGCTTTTACAGCTTTACTTCCGCAACTGGAGAGAATTAAGAGACGCGATTAATCGCGTCTGTACAAAAGTTAAGAGTAGAGACGCGATTAATCGCGTCTGTTAGGATTTATGAATTCTGCTAAACATTCATTATTCCTAACTCACAACTCATAACTCTTAACTCTTAACTTTTTTAAACTGCTTCTGTGTTTTTTTCGCCGGTGCGAATCCGAATCACTTGCTCAACAGGCGAGATGAAAATCTTACCATCGCCGATTTCACCAGTGCGGGCAGCAGCAATAATTTTGTCCACCACCATATCAACCTGATTGTCATCAACTACGATTTCCACTTTGAGTTTTTGCAAAAACTCAACAGTGTACTCAGAACCACGATAACGTTCGGTTTGGCCTTTCTGCCGTCCGAACCCCCGAACTTCAGAAACAGTCATACCAACAATACCAGCGTTAACCAAGGCAATTTTCACCTCATCTAGCTTAAATGGACGGATAATAGCTTCTACTTTTTTCATCTTCTTGACTCCTGACTTCTACTAGCTTCGTTTATATATCTAACCAGATTCCCTGTCTGAAGCTGTAACTAGCAGTGCTTTTCCTAAAAGATATGTAATAATTACCACTTTTTAAAATGTAGATGCTTTGCTTGACTGTTTGGGACATGAGAACCAGCAAGGATTTATTTGGATAATCTCTGAAGTTCTAACATAAAGAAGTTGCTGTCAATTTAGCATTTTATGTAGCTTTTATAACCTAAAAATAGATCAACTCCGCCACTTAGCAGATTTGTTCGGATATTTAGAGAGTGATTGCAGATAAATTGCATAGTAGCCTGAAAGTTTGATGCTGCTGACTGTGGGAATGTCAACTAACGTTTCTGATGTTCAAACAAGGGACGCACAATGAAATATCCAGCACTAAAGGCAGTTAGCATGATTAATAAGATGGTGATAATTAGCCACCAGCCATTGAGTCCCTTAATATCTGGCTCAGTAGTGGAATAATAACTTATCTGTTGCTCTTCTATAAAAACTGGTTCTGGTATTGAAAAATTCATTTCCATTACAGATGTAGAAAAGTCTTGACGACGGCTTTTTTCTGGTGGGGCTTTGGGTACAACGGATGGACGCGAACGAGAAACCTGCTGACGTGGACGCACTTGTGTTACTTGCTGTTTGGCGGCATCTTTAACCTCACCAGAAGCTTGAGTAGCTTGATGATAACTAGATGTAGCGTGGGAATCCACAAAATTTTGCAAGCGAGAAAAAGACTCAACGACTTTGGCAATTTCTTGGCGTAATAGTTGATTTTCTTGTGCTAGTTGCTGATTTTGGGTGGTGAGTGCATTTAGCCTCGCCTGTGCTGCTTGCAACTCTGTTGATAATTCCCTATATACAGACAATGGTACAGAGGGAGGGTGGGCTTGAGTAGTCGGTGTTGGCGAATTCCTGTGAACAGAACCTATGGTTGTTCGCATCGGGGGCTTGGTATTAAAAATCAAGGTGATTAGATCGTACAGAGATGCTAACAGAGATAGTCACCTCTGAAACTATGCCCAAGAATAATAGAAAAATATCCAAAGGGCAAAGATTTATTATGAGGGATTGGGAATTGGGGATTGAAAAGAGGCAGAGGGGCGGGGTGCAAAGGGAAAAACTCAACTCTTTTCCCTTACTTCTTTCCAAGTTCCTAGTCTCTAGTCCCTAGTCTCCACAATGGGAAGAAGTGTCCAACAGGACCTTGCCCTTCGCCAATATCTAGGGCGTAAGTGAGTGCAGTAGTCACATACTCCTTTGCCTGTTGCACTGCCTGCCACAAATCTTTTCCCTTAGCCAGATTAGCAGCGATCGCAGCTGATAGTGTACAACCAGTACCATGAGTATTTTTTGTCTCTACTTGCTGGCAAGTCAAAACTTTCAACTCGTCCCCATCAAACCAGATATCAACGCCACGCAAATCTCCTTGCATACCTCCGCCTTTGACTAAAACAGCCTTCGTCCTTAAAGTTTTGTGAATAATTTCAGCAGCAGCTTGCATATCCTCTAAAGAATTAATTTGCAAACCGCTCAAAATCTGGGCTTCATAGCGATTGGGCGTGATTATAACCGCCTTGGGAATCAGGGCATCGCACAGAGTCTTTACAGCCTCATCATCAATCAATTGGACTCCTGTACGTGACACCATTACTGGATCAACTACTAGATTATTGATTTGTAAAGCTTCCACCTGCTGGGCAACAGCAAAAATAATTTCCTGATTGAACAACATTCCAGTTTTGGCAGCTTGTACGCCAATATCTTCAACTACTGCCTGAATTTGCGCCACAACAGCCTCTTTTGGCATGGCATCAACCCTACTTACACCTAGAGTGTTTTGTGCCGTGACGCAGGTTATAGCGCTAGTACCGTGGACACAGTGAAAAGCAAAGGTGCGTAAATCAGCTTGAATTCCTGCACCGCCACCGCTATCTGATCCAGCAATGGTTAAAGCAACAGGTATTCTGGACTTTATTTCAGTGTTCATAATTGTGAAGATTATGTAAGTTGGCGTCATCAAACCAAACTATCTCAAAAGATTAAACTTCTTGCAAAAGTCGGGGTAAAGGTGAAGGGGAAAAGGGTAAAGAAACTCAAAACCCTTTACCTTTTTCCCTCTCTTGCAAAAATATATTTTTGCAAGAGGTCTATTGATGAACTAGGTTAAAACCCTCTTCTCTCCTTTGCAATCGCAACGACAAACATTTACAGCAACTTGACTTGAAAGTGCTGTTACCTTTTTTATCTATGAGAGGCTGTGCCAACGGGGTGTTTAGCCAGTGCTAAGTTGCGAATCTAACTTCTTTACTTGGAACTCGGAACTGCTTTGCTCAATTCTTTATTCCCTCTCTAATGTGTTCTGGTGTATGCAAGTTCATAACAGCTACTTACTGGCAAGAGGTCATTGCTTGGTGTAGGTGTAGGCTGCCAAAGGCATCGCTTCTTTAAAATATTTAGAGAAACTTCATCAAATCCTTGCACAAAGCGCTTTCTATTCCTATATCACTCTGGAAATTAACAGGACTCCATCAGACGCTTCCATATTTTTTTTGCTTTTGTTGTAAAAATTCTTACTATGTTCCGGAGATTTACTGATAACAAGTGCTGTTTGTAAAGGTTACTTTTAACTAAGTTCACAAGATTCAGTTACATACACCGTTTAGAACAGGTTCCACTAAGTTGTTGCATTAGTTCGCTTAAGTTAAGGGGTCAACCTACTAAAAGTTTCAACCAATTTAACTTTAACCACCGCAACTTTAAATCCCCAGTTACAGCCAGGGGTGCGTTTTACCTTGCCGATTTGGCAACCTCTTGACCTAAAACAACGGATAAAGTTCAGAGAAATTAGTATGCCAAATATCATCGCTATATCGAAATATAGCAGATGGTAAAACTGGTTCCTAAACAGATGAAGATACGATTCAATTCGACTTCATCCAGCCTTGCAGACATCGTCTGATTAGCAAAGCTGGAGGCGAAGCGTCTATACGCTAATCGTCCAATCACCCTCAACAAAACCCTGACGATTGACGGTATTGATACCCCTGGTTCAACCATCAACGGTTGACAGGATAAAAATTTTCAACCCTACAACAGCGTTTCTATAGGCAATGCGATTTCAAGTCGCGATCGGACGACTGTGACTGTTGTGAACAGTTCAGATAAATGACTCATTCAAATAACTACTTAGTAACTGAAGAAAGTTGCTGAGATTGTACTGCCAATTTCCTTTATACATATTCGGAGTAAATCTATGGCTGGCAAAACATACTACGTTTCTGGAACAGGTAATGATAATGGCAATAATGGTTTAAAAGAAGAATCTGCATTTCGCAGCTTAGGCAGAGCCGTGTATGAAATGAAAACAGGTGACACGCTCTACGTCATGAATGGAACTTATGAAACGAAAGGGATTACGCTTTTTAACTTGAATGGCTCACCAGACAACTGGACAACAATCAAAGCTTATCCTGGAGCCAAGCCTATTATAAAAACGAAGGGAGGTGGAATTAATGTATTTAGTTCATCCTACGTGCGAATTGAAGGACTTGATATAGAGGGCAATCGGGAAAACATCACTCTAGAATATGCCTTAAAAGAAAAGGATAACCTTAACAACCCCTTGACCAATGCTAATGGAATTGCTGTAAACGCATGGAAAAATAGTGAGGGAGTAGGTGGTACTAATCCCCATCATATTGTCATCAGTGGTAACACAATCCGTAACTTTCCAGGTGGAGGTATAGCATTTAATAATTCAGATTACATCACTGTTGAGAAAAATATTGTATCTGGAAATGCTTGGTATTCGCCGTGGGGAACTCAGGGAATCACAACTCTACGCAGTTTTAATTGGGATAACAATACCACTGACTACAGGATGATTTATCGAGATAACATTGTCTACGATAATAAAAACTTAGTTCCGTGGAAAGAAGCAGGCAAAATCACCGAAGGACACGGGATTATGCTTGATACTATTAGTAACACTAAAGATAATGTACCTTATACCGGTAAAGCATTAATTGCAAATAATATAACTTACAACAATGGAGCCGCAGGCATTGAAGTTTTCAAAGCTACAAATGTAGATGTTATCAACAACACAGCTTACCAGAATGGTCGTGTTCTTACAGGTTCTGGAGAGATTGGTGTTCTTTTCTCAGAAAATGTACATGCTTCCAATAACATCTTGTATGCAAGCGACGATCAAAATGCTAACAGCATCAAGTTTTCTAAAAATGTGACTTTTGATAACAATCTTGTTTATAACTCGAATCTATTCCAAGCTTCAGATGATCTCAAGGCCACAGGGTTACAGAATATTTTGGGTCAAGATCCCCAATTTGTTGATACGACCAAAAAGAATTTTGCGCTCAAACCTGGAAGTCCTGCGATCGATGCTGGTTCCAATGCCTTCAATAGCATTACTAAAAATATTCCTCAGGATGGCGATGGTAATGGCACCTCTGTAATTGATATTGGTGCATACGAAGCTCCCCGCATCTCCGCGACCGCCCCAGAAATTCAAGTTCTCAATGGCACAGTTGACATTGTAGATGGGAGTACTACTGCTATTAACTTTGGCGACACCACTGTTGGTAACACCCTGACTAAAACCTTCACCATCAAGAACACCGGTACAGCTGCACTCAACCTGAGTAATCTTAAACTTCCTGACAGATTTAGTTTATTGGGAACTCTTCCGACGAGTGTCGCTGCCAAAGGTTCCACTACTATATCGGTGGCACTCAACACTACTACACCAGGCACTTATAGTGGCAACCTCAGTTTAAACAACAACGATACTAATGAAAGTCCCTTTGACTTTGCGATTAGTGGTACAGTAAAACCTGCTCCTGCCCCGGAAATTCAAGTTCTCAATGGCACAGTTGACATTGTAGATGGGAGTACTACTGCTATTAACTTTGGCGACACCACTGTTGGTAACACCCTGACTAAAACCTTTACCATCAAGAACACCGGTACAGCTGCACTCAACCTGAGTAATCTTAAGCTTCCTGACGGATTTAGTTTAGTAGGAACTCTGCCGACGAGTGTTGTTGCCAATGATTCCACCACTATATCGGTGGTACTCAACGCTTCTACACTAGGCACTTATAGTGGCAACCTCAGTTTAAACAACAACGATAGTAATGAAAGTCCCTTTGACTTTGCGATTAGTGGTACAGTTAAACCCAAAATTATCAATGGCACAGCCGGCAATGATACCTTTATTACTCGGCTAAACAATGGCAATGACATCATCACAGACTTTGGTGGTGTAGGTGCTGGCTCAACCCCTTCGGCTACAGAAATTGCCAAAATAGACACCTTGCAATTTATTGGGGCTGACTTGACTGCGAGAAATCTGCAATTAACTCAAAATGGCGACAATTTAGAAGTCACCTTTGAAAATGTGGCTAATACCAAAGTCACTCTGCAAAACTTTAAGTTAGAAAACCTAGAGAACTTAGGTGCATCGACAACAACACCTGCCATCGGTAATATCGTATTTGACGGACAGGCTAAAGTTACCGACAGCTTTGATGTGATTAATGCCAACTCCACTCAAACTAGCATTTTCACTACAAACACTGTCACCTTCCTCAATGACTTAAACAATAACATTACCGGTTTTGATAACTCCAACGATGTGATTAATGGTCAAGGGGGTAATGACATCCTCGACGGGAAAAGTGGTGACGATCTGCTGCGGGGTGGTACTGGCAATGATCTTCTGATTGGTGGAAAAGGCAATGATACTCTTGTGGGTGGTATAGGTGCTGACTCTTTCGTGTACAACACTAATGCTGCCTTTACTAGTGCTGCTGTGGGTATTGATACCATCGCTGACTTCAATCACTCTGAAGGCGACAAGATTGCCCTTGCTAAGACCACCTTTAATGCCATTACTTCTGTTGTGGGAACAGGTTTTAGTAACGCCAGTGATTTTCAAGTCACCAGTTTAGGGGCACTTAGCAATGCTGTGATTGTTTACGACCCTATGACTGGGCAGTTACTATACAATCAAAATGGTAGTGCTGCTGGTTTTGGTAGTGGTGGTCAATTTGCACAACTTACTGGTGCGCCCACTCTTACTGCCTCTGACTTCATCATTCAAGCATAGTTACTGGTGCGCCCACTCTTACTGCCTCTGACTTCATCATTCAAGCATAGCTGGGTCGGGTCAACTGAATGCAAGTGCCATCCAAACATGAATCGAGTTTTAAGGTGGCTTTCAATTAGACAGACCACATCCATAGGGACGCAATAAACATAGGAGTAAAAAAGAATGTAGAGATGTAGCACGGCTACGTCTCTATAAGGGTTTTGGATTACGTATATTGAATTTATGGAGATGTTTAATAAATGGTAGTCAAGTAAAAGCCATTCCTAAAAACATCTTTCCAATAAAGCAGGGAACAGAGAATAGGGAATAGGGAATAGGAAAGAAAGCTTTCTAAGGTGTACTGAGTTTTTTTAGAAATCAAATATGAGTCCTATAGCGATCTAACTTTTTGACCATAAATAACCGTATTATTTGGAACTTATAGTTTTAATATAACTACTGCTGTGGTTGCGATCGCAAGTTTTGTAATACCCCCTGCAAAAACTTACCCCATTCTGCTGCCAAAGGAATTTCTGTAAACGGAACCCGCACTGAGTTAGTAGATTCAGAAAATAGAAATTCTAATTCTATAGAACGACCTTTCTCTGGTGGATTGTTTACATCTACTGGTTTTTCATTTACTAAAACCTGGATTTGTTTGATATCAAGCAAGGAGAATGTTTCTAGTTTAATCGGCCCTTGAGGCGTGGGTTTTCCCCAAGTGATATTGTTGTCTTTTTGACCTAATACAGCATAAATATCATACTTGGCTCGTTCAAATTGCTCTGCCCAAGTGCGATAGGCTTCGACTTTTTGATACTCCTTCGAGCCTTGCCAAGCCAACCAGAAAAACATTACTAACAGCGGCAACCACAAAAGACCACGTTCCATCGTTTAAAAAAATCCTCAGTTTGGAATGAAACTTGTAACTAAAAGTGCAAAATCTACCAACAAGGGGTCGAGATAAGTTATGGTATGAGCAAACTGGCAAAAAGCGGTGATGAGTTAATATGAGAAAACTTATATTATTGTGCTTGTTTGTCATTGGGCTGGGATCTGCCATATTTGGTTTCCTGAATTTCCAGGGATTGGCAGCTAAAGGAGAGTTTGAGACGATTTTGCTTGATTTTCGGGAAGATATTCCATCACTTGTAGTGGAACAGAATTTGCAAGCGATCGCCAAACAATACAACGTTACACCCCAATTAGACAACAAGTTTTCCAAAAAAGATAATGTGTATATTATCAAGGGCGATCGCCAACGGCTCCAAGAACTGAAAAAATCTCAGTTTGCCCAAGCCACAGAATTGATTGAACCAAACTATATCTACAACAAGATTCCCCAACCAGGTAAAACCGCTTGGCTAGGTGAATTTTTAACACCCCAAGAAGATGAAGAACCAAGTCCTTCATTAACTGGCCCTAATGACCAATATTACAGCAAGCAATGGAACTTGCACAAAATTGGTGTTGAAGGTGCATGGAGTCAAACCAAAGGCAGTGGTATCACAGTCGCAGTGATTGACACCGGGATTACCAAGGTTCGCGACTTGTATGAGACAAAATTCGTCAAGGGCTATGATTTTGTTAACGACCGAGAAGAAGCCACAGACGATAACGGCCACGGTACTCATGTTGCCGGAACTATTGCTCAAGCCACAAATAACAAATATGGCGTCGCTGGAATTGCTTATGAAGCCAGTCTGATGCCGTTGAAGGTACTCAGTTCTTATGGCGGTGGTACTGTTGCCGATATTGCCGAAGCGATTAAATTTGCTGCTGATAAAGGCGCAGATGTGATTAATATGAGCTTGGGTGGTACTGGTGAAAGCCAGTTGATGAAACAAGCGATCGAGTATGCCCATAGAAAAGGTGTTGTTATTATTGCCGCAGCCGGGAATGAAAACACCAATGGTGCAAGCTATCCAGCCCGCTATCCCTACGTCATAGGTGTTTCGGCAATTGGGCCTGATGGCGAAAGAGCGCCCTATTCTAACTTTGGTGCAGGGGTAGATATCTCTGCTCCTGGTGGTAGTGAAGCTGGTAAAATTCTCCAAGAAACCATCGATGAAAAGGGCGAAGGGGTATTTCTCGGTTTTCAGGGTACAAGCATGGCTGCTCCTCACGTTGCTGGTGTTGCAGCATTAATCAAAGCTGCTGGCATCAAAGAACCAGATGAAGTTTTAAAAGTCCTCAAGCAGTCCGCACGAGTGATTCAGGATGATGGTTTGAACTATTATGGCGCTGGACAACTCAATGCAGAAGCAGCAGTCAAACTAGCCTTTAGCGGACAAATTAGTTTCCCAGATTTCTTCCGGTGGTTACGAGATAGCGGCTATCTTAACCCCGGCTTTTGGATTGATGGTGGTGCGGTAGCACTGTTACCCAAGATTTTAATGGTAGTTGGTTCCTATCTGCTGGCTTGGTTTTTACGCGTTTACTTCCCCTTCACTTGGAGTTGGTCTTTATCCAGTGGACTAATTGCCGGCAGTTCTGGGTTATTCTTCCTCAAGGGAATTTATATTTTTGATCTTCCCCAATGGCCTTTCCGGGTTTTGGGCAGTTCAATTCCCGAATTAGGTAATACTCTCCAGGGAACTGATGCATTAAATCCCCTATTTGCCAGTGTACTGATTCCCATTGCGTTAATGGCATTGCTGCTGGGACATCCTAGTTGGAAATGGTTCGCCATTGGTTCAACTTTAGGTGTAGCTGCGTGCTTAACTACAAGTGCGTTTTTCGAGCCGACAGTTTGGGGATTGGGAAGTGGTAACTTAGCACGTCTCTTCCTCATTGCTAATGCCCTAGTCTGTTATGGACTTGTTCGTTTAGCATTAAAAAACGAAGAGAAAATAGCATAAATGGGGAATAGGGAATGGGGCATTGGGCATAGCGCATGGGGAATCAATTTTTATAACTCCTAACTCCTAACTCCTAACTCCTAACTCCCAATTCCCTACTCTCCTTACTCAGCACTCAGCACTCAGCACTGTTATGAGCATTACAATTACAGGTACAGTCGAACGTCGTGATATAGGTACAGGCGCATGGGCGTTAGTTACAGAAGAGGGCGTTACTTACGAAATCCTCAGAGGGGCTGACAAAGACCTACTCAAAGCCGGACAAAAAGCAAAAATTAAAGGGCAGGTGCGTGAAGATATCATGACAACTGCCATGATTGGCCCTGCCTTAGAGGTCAAATCTTTTGAGGTAATTAGTTCTGATTAGCTGGGGAATCTAGAACCTCTTGCAGACGACTTCTAAACTCCCCTTTGGGATGACCTCCTTTTACTTCACCAACAATCTGAAATTCCCCCTCTGGAGAATTGCAGATAATGTAAGTAGGCCATCCCATTTCTGATTTATCGGGATATTGAGTCAACAAAATCTTGCGATACTTGCGGTAAGCAGTCGTATCTTGCATTTTTACATCGATAAATTCTAAACCCAGTTCTTCAGCCACCTTTTTGTCATAAAAAGACATTTTGTGGCAGATGCCGCACTCTTCTGAAGAGAACTTAATTACAGCTAAACTCATGGGTTGGCTACTCTTTGATTATAAACAAAGTTTTTGAGCATAATGCCATGAAATATTACCATATAGCTGGTCATTAGTGTCAATCTAATGTTGAAACCCCGATCCAGTATCCAAATCTCGATAAAAATAAGGTGCGTTAGCTTTTTTTGTAACGCACCATCTATTAGCAATTGCAGATTAATAAATCCGCATTCTTTATTCTTCTGGCTCTAAATCGACTTCTTCCTCTTCATCTTCGTCACTAGCTTTAGCGACAGAGTTAGCAGAAACAACAGCACCTTTATCTAGCTTTTCACGCACTAGTTTCTTAATTTCTTCAGCAAATTCAGGCTTTTCTTCTAGATACTTAATGGCGTTGTCTCGTCCTTGGGAGATATTATCGCCGTTGTAACTATACCAAGCTCCTTTGCGGATAATAATGCCAGTTTCTTCTGCTAAGTCAACAAGACAACCCAAGGTAGAAATGCCTTTACCAAAAATAATGTCAAATTCCGCTATTCTAAAAGGCGGCGCTACTTTATTTTTGGCGACTTTGACTTTAACGCGATTACCAAATTCATCAGTACCTTTTTTCAAGGTTTGAATTCGCCGAATATCCAAGCGCACCGAAGCGTAAAATTTCAATGCGTTACCGCCAGTAGTCGTTTCTGGGCTACCGTAAGTAACACCGATTTTTTGTCGCAACTGGTTGATGAAAATTACTGTGCAACCAGATTTACCAATATTACCAGTAATTTTACGTAGAGCTTGGCTCATTAACCGCGCTTGCAGACCAACGTGAGCATCGCCCATATCGCCTTCAATTTCAGCACGGGGAACCAATGCTGCTACTGAGTCTATAACTACAATATCAACCGCAGCAGAGCGAACAAGTTGATCGACAATTTCCAAAGCTGATTCGCCAGTGTCAGGTTGGGAAATCAACAAATTGTCAATATCTACACCCAATGCAGCAGCATAAGTAGGGTCTAGGGCGTGTTCAGCATCAACGAAGGCAGCAATACCGCCATTTCTTTGCACTTCGGCGAGCGCGTGTAGCGCTACTGTAGTTTTACCAGAACTTTCCGGCCCATAAATTTCAATTACCCGCCCCTTGGGTAAACCACCACCCAATGCTAAATCTAGGGTAAGCGCTCCACTGGAAATCGTTTCCACCCGCATCCGGGTAGCATCGCCCAGGCGCATGATTGCTCCTTTACCGAAGCTGCGCTCAATCTGGTTGAGCACCATAGTCAGTGCTTTTTGCTTGCCAGAAGTATCGGTGTTGATAGCCATTCCTGCCTCTAATGCCTCTTAATATATGGTTTTAAGGAGTGTTGGTGTCGGAGTTTGAGTAGAACAGATATACTATTTTAACCAGAAAATTCTGGAATAGGACTTCTCAAATCAAAAAAGGGTGTGACAAGATCGTAACTCGATCGCTACCAAATTAGGGTAGCTCTGCACAATGATACCAACTTACATTCAGAGATAGCTTCTTTTTGGCTGGGTAAGCAAGGGTTTTCAAAGAAAAGATACTTAACAACACTGTCAGTAGAGCTAGACTCGTGAGCATTTGCGGGGGTTGCTAAATTAGGAGCGATCGCCCATGCCAATCAGCATATCATCGATAGCAGCTTCATCGGGTCGGGGTTAGATATAGACAGCTTCTAGGGAAGTAGTAAAGGGATTTTCAATGCTTGATGTGACTTTCAACTTTGAGAGGCGATGATGCTCAGTCGTACTTGCTGCCTATAAGCTTGACGTATAATTGTACCAATACAGGGGAAAACATTATGGCTAAAGTTAATCTAAATGCTCTGATTCCACGAGAAGATTTTGATGTAGAAGAAAATATTAATCTGGGCAAGAAAAAAGAAACAATTTCTATTGAAGACCTTAAGATAGACTCATTCTTCTTTTCAAACATCAGAAAACCTGATTTTCAAAGAGAAACTAACGAATGGGATAAAAATAGAATTTGTGAATTTATCAAAAGTTTTATTGAGGGCGATTTAATACCAGCAATTATTTTATGGTGAAGTACAGGTGGCTACTTATTTGTAATTGATGGTAGCCATAGATTAAGTGCTTTATCTGCTTGGGTAAATGATGATTATGGTGATGGTAAAATTTCAAAACTTTTTTATGATGGGGTAATTTCTGATGAACAACTGGAAATTGCTCAAGAAACGCGAAAATTAGTAAATAAAACAGTCGGTTCGTATGATGATTTTAAGTTGGCTTCCACATACCCTGATAAAGTTAAACCCGAAGTTGTCAAATATGCTAAAAATCTAGCAGCCTTGGCAATTCAACTTCAATGGGTTGAAGGTGATGCAACTAAAGCAGAAAGTTCATTCTTCAAAATTAATCAACAAGCTGCACCAATTGATAAAACTGAGCTAAAACTCCTTGAATCTAGGAGAAAGCCTAACAGTATTGCAGCGCGTGCAATTATCAGAAGCGGCAAAGGGCACAAATATTGGTCATCTTTTTCAAATGAAACACAATATCAAATACAAGAAATAGCCAAAAAGATTAATGAAATACTTTTTGCGCCTAAGTTAAAGACTCCTATAAAAACTCTGGACATACCAGTTGGAGGAAAACTTTATTCCTCGCAAACATTACCACTAATTTTAGATTTTGTGAATGTTGTTAACAATCTAGATTTTAATAATAAGGGAATTAATGATGACTTAACTGGTGAAGCAACAATACAGATTTTAAAGAAAACCAAAAAGATTGTGTATAGATTAAATAGCAATCATTCCTCATCTTTGGGGTTACATCCAGTTATATACTTTTACTCAAAAGAGGGACGACATAGAACAGTATCCTTACTTGCTGTAGTTGATTTTGTAATGGAACTTGATAAAAGACAAAAAATAAATGACTTCATTAAAGTACGAGAACAGTTTGAGGAATGCCTCATAAAATATGATTATTTGATTCAACAAATTTATTTAAAATATAGGTCTGTTCAAAAAAGCTACAAAGATGTATCAAAATTATTTCAGAAACTTGTAACTAATTTACAAACTGAAAAAACAATTCATAATATTCTAAATGACTAGTAATGATTTTCAGTACTTGACTATTCGTACAATAAATCAAGAAACTCATTCATCTACACAAGACTTTAATACAAATAAAAAAAGTGAAATTTATATAAAAGATGCATTACAAAATGCACAAAAATGTAAAATTTGTCAGGGTCTTATCCATAGAAATTCAATTTCGATTGATCATATCCAGCGTAGAGAAGATGGCGGATTGGCAAGTGTAGATAACGGACAGATAACGCATCCATACTGTAATACAGGATATAAAAATTAAGTTATAAAATACATCTGCATTAGAGCATTTAGCTAATGGCGAAACTTGATGGCATTTCATCCATTCACATTGTTGCTATAAACGCCAGTTATCTAGCTTTAGTGAATAATTTAAATCCTGAATCCTTTGATAATGAGAGAAATTACCCGTAACTAAAGTTAGATTATGACTGATGGCAATTGCAGCAATCATACAATCGGGATAACCAATTCTTTTTCCGGTTGTCTCTAAATCAGCGTAGATTTTTCCTGCTAATACTGCTTCTGTCAAGTCAAAAGATAATATTTCCTGTGAATTCAGTATAGTTAAAAATTGCTGAAGACGTTTTTCTTGCTTACGTTTTTGCCAGCCTTCGACAATTTCCATGACTGTAATTGCAGAAATTGTATATTTATCAAACTGATGTAAGTAATTATTGGCTTTGAAAATAATACGAGGATTTACTCGTTTAATAATTTCTGAAAGAATATCCGTATCAAGTAGAGACTTTTCTACTTCATTCATCTGTTCCAGTATATCCTCTTTTTTCCATCGCTTCAGCAACAATTTCATCAACAATTTCTGGAACATCAGCATATAATCCCATTAAAGGATCGTTCTTCTCCTGAACTTTTGCTAAACGTTCAATTACGTGGCTAATCAATTCTGATAAAGTTGATTTATTGACTATTGCCAGAGTTTTTGCTCGTTCAAAGGTGAGTCTGTCTAGTTCAAGTTCTATTTTTTCCATTATCGTTTTAAACTCTATTTAGTGATTAATTTAAGTCTAATAGATTTTTCGGATATTTTTAGTTTGATTATTCAACAAAATAGCTATCAATTAATGTTATTTGCTAAAATTTGATTAGGCTTTTGCTTTCGTGTATCTTTGATGACTTTCGACCTTCCCGACTCTCTGATTCTCGATACAGCGCTTTCAGTATCTGGATTAACTGACTATATCCGCTTGCTGTTAGAGCAAGATGAACAATTACGGCAAGTTTGGGTAACTGGCGAAGTTTCCAGTGCTAACAACCATCGCAGTGGGTTGTTTTTTACGCTGCAAGATCCCGATCGCACCGCCGGCATTAAGTGTGTAGTATGGAATAGCCAATTGCCAAAACTCGCCCAAATGCCTGTTCCTGGCGAACAGATAATCATTTTGGGTAGCATTCGCGTCTATCCACAACGGGGAGAGTATCAGTTATCAGTTTGGCAGACTTTACCTGCTGGTGTTGGTTTACAGGCACTGCGCTATCAACAACTCAAAAATCGCTTGCTGGCTGAGGGGTTGTTCGACGCGCAAAGAAAGCGATCGCTCCCCATTCATCCCCAAACGATCGCTGTTGTCACTTCACCAACGGCGGCTGCTTGGGGCGATATTCAAAAAACCTTGAAGCAAAGGTATCCAGGTTTACACGTTTTATTTTCTCCCGCGACCGTACAAGGAGAGCAAGCACCAGAATCTATCGTCAAAGCAATTGAGCGGGTGGAAAAAGATGGGCGCGCCGAAGTGCTAATTTTATCGCGGGGTGGTGGTGCGGTGGAAGAGTTGGCTTGTTTTAATGATGAACGAGTGGTGCGATCGCTTGCTAGTTGTTCTATTCCGGTAATTACTGGGATCGGGCATCAACGAGATGAATCTTTAGCAGATTTAGTTGCAGATGTATGTGTGCATACACCGACTGCGGCAGCAGAAATGGTTGTACCAGCACTTTCAGAATTGTATACTGAGCATCGGCAGCGAGTTGTCGCTTTACATGAGGCGGTGCATGATTTTGGGGAAAATGCCGAGAATAAACTGCAAGTATTGCGTAATCGTTTGCGACGTTTGCGGTTAGATCGGCAAGTGCAGCAGGAAGTGGAAAAGCTAGCTTGGAAGCGTCAGCATTTGGTGCAAATTACCACGGGGCGATCGCAGCAAGCAACGCAGCATTTAGAATTATTGCGGCAGAAGTTGGCTAGTCTTGACCCGAAAGCGGTGTTACAGCGTGGTTATGCGGTGGTGAGAAGGGAAGATGGGGCGATCGCTCGTTCGGCGGCGGAGTTGGAAGTGGGGCAAGAGTTAGTGATTCAGTTGGGGCAGGGTGGGGTTAAAGTGAAGGTTATGGAAGTGAACGAACCGCACAGACGCAGAGGACGCAGAGAGATTAATGGTTAAACGTAAGGGTGCTTCTAGTTCTGAGGAAGGTTGGAATTATGAGGCGAAGGTTGCTGAAATAGAGGGAATTATTACTCGTATTGAGGCGGGTGAGTTGGAATTGGAAGCTGTGTTTGACCAATTTGCAACTGCTGTAGAGTATTTGCGTCAGTGCGAAGGTTTTTTGCAGCAGCGACAACAGCAGGTAGATTTGTTGATTGAAACATTAAGCCAAGAGTAGATGCCAAAGACTCTAGTTTGAGTCTAGGCTAGTGTGAATACAGGAGTTTGCTTTTTAAGTGAGGTACAAAATACAGGACTCAAAATCTTAGATATAACGCAATACAGTTCAGAATGAGTGACAAAACACTGTAGAGACGGCGATTTCTCGCGTACAAATCCCCGGACGCTCGAATACTCGCTAACGCTGCGCTATCGCAGACTCGCTAACACAAAACTGAATTACGAATTACGTAGCTTGCTTCTCGCATGAAGGCGAGTATTACGAATTATTTAAGCCAGAGTTCTAATGAAGAGTTGGATAAACAGAGAATGACTGATGAAATCATTGATTTGACAAACTGCGATCGCGAACCAATCCACATTCCCAGTTTGATCCAGCCTCACGGGGTTTTACTGGTTTTGCAAGATCCCACGCTGGAAATTCTTCAGGTGAGCAGTAATACTCAGCAAGTTATTGGTCGTCAACCTGATGAATTGCTGGGCAAGTCGCTATCAGATTTACTCAATGTCAAGCAAATTAAACTAATTCAACAATGTCTGTCAGAGGATTTTGAGAGCGTTAATCCCCTAAATATAATCATCAAACATCAAAATAAATCAATTCATTTTGATGGTATTGTCCATCGTTTAGATACTATTATTATTCTGGAATTGGAGCCGAAAAAAGCGAAGGAAAAAACAGGCTTTTTTGACTTTTATCAACAGGTAAGAGGAACCATTACCCGCATTCAGAAAGCACCAACGTTGCTAGAAATGTGCCAAATTGTGGTGACAGAAGTTCGGCGAATCACTGGCTTTGATCGCGTTATGGTCTATCGATTTGATCGCGAAGGGGCAGGTAGGGTGATCGCTGAAGACACTAATCAGGAAACGCCTTATCTGGACTTACACTATCCGCCTTCTGACATTCCCAAGCAAGCCCGACAGCTATACACTCTCAACTGGCTGCGGCTGATTCCAGATGCTAGCTACCAGCCTGTTGCTTTAATTCCAACGAACAATCCTTTAACAAATCAACCGTTGGATCTCAGTCTATCGGTGTTGCGGAGTGTTTCTGGGATTCATTTAGAGTACCTGCACAATATGGGCGTGACTGCCTCTATGTCTATTTCTCTGATGCAGAATCAAAAGCTTTGGGGATTGATTGCCTGTCACCATTCTTCGCCTAAATATGTTTCTTACAATATCCGCACTATCTGTGAGTTCATTGGACAGGTGATGTCTGTAGAACTGGCAAACAAAGAAGTCAGTGAAGACATTGATTACAAAAGGCAATTGAAATCATTACAAACTCTATTTGTTGAAGAGTTATCTCAGGTTGAGTATTTCTTGGATGGGATGGTGCAATTGAAATCTCAATTACTCGATTTGACCAGTGCCACGGGAGCAGCGATATGTAGTAGCAACCAGTGTATTCGAGTGGGTAAAACGCCATCAGAGGAGGAAGTTCACGCCTTACTTGATTGGATTAAACCTCAGATACATCATAACTTGTTTGAGACGCGATCGCTCTCGAAAGATTACCCACCCGCCTCCTTCTTTAAAGCGATCGCTAGTGGCGTGTTAGCCCTGGAAATTTCTCAAGTTCATCACAATTACATTCTCTGGTTTCGTCCAGAGGTAATTCAAACCGTGAATTGGGGTGGCAACCCCAACAAGCCTGTAGAAGTTTTGTCAGATGGCAGTTTAAGAATGTCTCCTCGCAAATCCTTTGAATTATGGCAAGAAACAGTGCAAGGATGTGCTTTACCCTGGAAACCTTGCGAAGTTGAAGCGGTGACTGAACTGCGAAGCCTGATTGTGGGCGTTGTGTTGCGACAGGCAGACAAACTGGCATCAATGAATTTTGAATTACAACGGAGTAACGAAGAACTCGATTCCTTCGCTTACGTTGCCTCCCATGACCTCAAAGAACCACTGCGGGGCATTCATAACTATGCTAATTTCTTAATGGAGGATTATGCAGACGTACTGAATGATGATGGAGTTACGAAACTGCAAACCCTGGTACGGTTGACGCAGCGTATGGAAGACCTGATTAATTCACTCCTGCATTTTTCCCGGTTGGGACGCGTCGAACTGATCCGGCAATCAGTAGATTTGAATGAGTTAGTGCAGCAGGTAATTACCACTTTGACCATTACTCGACCGCAGAGTGAAGTCGAGTTTCGCATTCCTCAAGCCCTTAAGAGCGTTCAATGCGATCGCGCTCAGATTAATGAGCTCTTCACCAACCTGATTAGCAACGCTATTAAGTACAATGATAAACCTCAGAAGTGGGTAGAAATTGGTTTCATCGAACTAGAGACTGGGGATTGGGAACCCAACCAAATCTTAAAAGAACTTTTTCCAGTACCCAGTACGCAGTCCCAGAGTGCCGATTCCTCCTCAATCAGCTTAACTGAAGTTGGGGAATCCCGGACGCTACCAGTTGAAGGAAATCGGGACAGAAAAGTTGCTTCTACTTCTGTAACTTTCTACGTTCGTGATAACGGCATTGGCATCTGTCAAGAACATCTCGAAAAAATCTTTCAGATATTCCGCCGTTTACATGGACGGGACGAATTTGGCGGTGGGACTGGAGTAGGGTTAACCATTGCCCGCAAAATTGTGGAACGGCACGGTGGTAGAATTTGGGTGGAATCTACGCCAACAATCGGTAGCACATTTTACTTCACCTTGTCGGCGGAGGCAAACAAATGACTTACATTTCAGCCTCCCCTATCCAGCAAATGCCACTACTTTTAATTGTGGAGGATAGCAACGAAGACTTTGAAGCACTGCAACGACTTCTAGGGAAATCTACCATTGCGATCGCTATTCAGCGCTGTGTGAATGGGGAATAAGCCTTGGCGTTTCTTTCTCGCACTGGCAGCTATGTGGAGCGCCAGAGTGCGCCCTATCCTGGCTTGATTGTGCTTGACTTGAACCTGCCCGGAACCGATGGACGAGAAGTGTTACGTCGAATTAAACAAGATGACAACTTGAAGATGATTCCGGTGGTGGTGTTTACTACCTCTAACAATCCTAAAGATATTGAAGTATGCTATCGATATGGTGTCAACAGCTATATTGTTAAGCCAATTAATTTTACCCAATTGAAACGAGATATTCAGATGCTTGTGGAATATTGGTTTGAAGTGACCACGCTGCCTGATTATCCCAAGGATTAGTCAAAATGATTCGTAATTGATAATGACGCCCATTTTAGAGGCGACACTAGGTAAAATCTTTACGTAGATGAGGATTTTAGCACTATTTTGAAAATAGTAATATCTCTATGATAACCTGCCAAATGTGGGCTTGAACTCTATCCGCTTAATTCACAATGTCTCAGCAACAGCGCACCCTCTTAATTGTCGATGATTCGCCAGAAGATCGAGAACTCTATCGGCGGTGTTTGCTGTGCGATCGCGAGTATTCTTATACACTTTTAGAAGCAAGCTTGGGGCGGCAAGGACTAGAACTTTGGCAGCAACATCAGCCCGATGTTGTATTGCTTGATTATCGACTGCCCGACATGGACGGACTGGAATTTGTCGCTCAATTGCAACTCCTGAGTCAACAGCCGTGCTTACCTGTAATTGTCATCACCGGACAGGGCAATGAGGCGATCGCAGTTCAGGCAATGAAAGCGGGCGCACAAGATTATATTGTCAAAACACAAATTACCCCAGAAGGTCTGCAAATATCAGTAAATGGGGCAATTGAAACAGTGCAGCTACGCACCCAACTACAACAGCGTATTGAACGAGAGCGCGTAGTCGCACAGATTACCCAGCAAATTCACCAATCGCTAAATCTGGATGAGATTCTTCAGACAACCGTAGTCAAAGTGCGGCAGTTTCTCCAAACCGATCGCGTCTTAGTTTTTCGGTTAAAACCTGACGGGGATGGCACAGTAGTAGCAGAATCCGTAGGCGCAGAGTGGCGATCGCTGTTCTCTTCGACAATCCACGATCCCTGCCTCGCTGAAAACTACCTTGCATGGAATAAACCGGAAACCGTCAGCGACAATCCCGCCTTGATCGAGAATTATCTCGAACGTTATTGTCAGGGTTGGGTAACAGCGATACCTGATATTCAAAATAGCAATATTGACCCATGCCTGATTAAATTGTTGACTCAGTTTCAAGTAAAAGCTAATCTGATCGTACCAATTCTGCAAGACAACCAGTTTTGGGGATTGCTGATTGCTCATCATTGTGCTTCCCCTCGCTCGTGGCAACCTTTAGAGATTGACTTGCTTAAAGAACTGGCAATTCAGGTAAGTATTGCGTTACGACAGGCAGAACTATATCAGCAAGCACAGCATGAACTCAAGGAACGCCAACAAGTAGAAGCAAAACTGCGCCAGAGTGAAGAACGTTTCCGGCAGATCGCAGAAAATATTGATGCGGTGTTCTGGATCAGAGAAGTGTCTGAAAACCGAGTCAGCTATGTCAGTCCTGCCTACAAACGTCTCTGGGGATTGAACGCAGAGGAATTGTATCAAAAACAACAGGTATGGGTCGATCGAATTCACCCAGAGGATCGAGAATCAACCCAGAAAGCCTTTCAGGAAAAAGCTATCGCAGGTCAATTCGATCAAGAATATCGGATTATTTTACCCGATGGTAGTGTTCGCTGGGTTCGCGATCGCTGCTCTCCACTTCGAGATGAAACAGGAGAGATTTATCGGTTTACAGGTATTGCCGAAGACATTAGCGAACGCAAGCAGGTAGAACTTGCCCTGCGAGACAGTGAAGAACGGCTGCAAATGGCACTGGAAGGTTCTGGTGGCGGTTTATGGGATTGGAACATTGTTACCAATGAAGATTATTTCAGTTCGCGATGGCTGGAAATGCTGGGATATGAGCAAGGAGAGTTACCTGAAAACTTTAGCAGTTGGGAGCGACTAATTCATCCTGACGATAAAGTTTGGGTAATGGAACGGTTGAATGCTCATCTTCAGGACGATTCGGTGTCTTACAAATTTGAATATCGGATGTTAACCAAGTCTGGGGAGTGGAAATGGATTGCCAACTACGGAAAAGTAGTTTTGCGCGATCACCAGGGCAATGCACTCCGTATGGCAGGTATACATCATGATATCAGCGATGTCTACGACGAGCTTCGCTTACGCAAACAGGCAGAACAAGCCCTGCGAGACAGTGAAGAACGCTTCCGCACCTCAGTTGAAAATATGCTGGACTGCTTTGGGGTATACCGTGCTGTGCGGAATGAGCAGGGACAGATTGTCGATTTTGCGACTGAATATGTCAATAATGCGGCTTGTTTCAACAATCAAATGACTTATGAGCAGCAAATTGGCCGGGGATTGTGTGAATTACTACCAGCGCATCGTGAGAGTGGATTGTTTGCTGAATACTGTCAGGTAGTAGAAACAGGACAGGCGCTGATTAAAGACAGCCTAGTTTATGAAGATAATTACGGACAACAACGCTTAGTGAGAGCATTTGATATCCGCGTGGCTAAATTTGGAGATGGATTTGTTGCCACCTGGCGAGATATCACCGTTCGCCAACAAACAGAAGAAGCCCTGCGCCAGAGTGAAGAATTTAAAAACCGTATTTTAGATAGCAGTTCTGACTGCATCAAGGTATTAAGTCTTGATGGGCGGCTGCTGTATATGAATACAGGTGGACTGTGTTTGATGGAAATTGACGACTTAAATTCCTATCTCAACACTGAATGGCTCTGTTTCTGGGAAGGCAGCTCTCAGCAACAGGCAAAGCAGGCACTTGCTGCCACTAAAGCAGGCGAAGTCAGCATTTTTCGCGGATACTGCCCAACCAAGAAAGGCACTCCCAAATGGTGGGAAGTGGTTGTTAGCCCGATGCTGGATGCCTCCGGGCAGGTGGAAAAAATCTTGTTGATTTCACGAGACATCAGCGATCGCAAAAAGATAGAACTCCTGTTGCAGGAGAGCGAAGCCCGGTTGAAATTGGCGTACAAAGCTACGCAATCGGGATTATGGGATTGGGACATTACCCGCAACAAAGCTCATGTCTCTGAAGAGTACATTAATCTGTTTGGGCTTGACCCAAGCACAAAGGAAATCACTTATGAACTGTGGTTAAGTCGCCTGCACCCAGACGATCGCGCCTCTGCCAATGAAGGGGTGAGTCGCACCATGCAGCAACAGCAAGAACACTATGAAGATGATTTTCGGATCATACATCCTGATGGCATTCGCTGGTTAGCGGCTAGAGGTCAGGTTTTCTATGATGCTGCGGGCAATGCAATCCGGATGGTAGGCAACGTCCAGGATATCACCGCTCGTAAACAAACTGAAATCGAACGCGATCGCCTATTTCAACTAGAACAAGCAGCCAGAGCCGAAGCAGAACGCGCCAATCGCATCAAAGATGAGTTTCTGGCCGTTCTCTCTCACGAATTGCGATCGCCTCTCAACCCGATTCTTGGCTGGACAAAACTGCTGCAAACCCGCAAATTTAGTGAAACAAAAACAGCTCAAGCCTTAGCCACCATTGAACGCAACGCTAAACTGCAAACTCAACTGATTGATGACTTGCTAGATATAGCCAAGATTCTGCGGGGTAAACTCAGCATCAATGCGACTCCAGTAAATCTAGCATTTGTGATTGAATCTGCGATCGACACAGTAAGTACAGCAGCCCGTTCCAAATCAATTCTGTTGCATTCAGTACTACCGAATATTGGGCAAGTTTCTGGAGATTCCAGCCGCCTTCAACAGATCGTTTGGAATTTACTTTCTAATGCGATCAAGTTTACCCCCAAGGGGGGACGGGTAGAAATTCGACTAGAGCGAGTCAACGAGCAAGCACAGATTATCATCAGTGACACTGGCAAAGGTATTAACCCAGACTTTCTCCCGTATATTTTTGAATCATTCCGTCAAGAAGATGTCTCAATTACTCGCAAGTATGGGGGGTTAGGATTGGGGTTGGCGATCGTCCGGCAGTTGGTTGAGGCTCACGGCGGCACGATCGCGGCTGATAGTCCGGGTGTTGGGTTAGGAGCCGTTTTTACAGTCCAGTTGCCACTGCTGGATATTCAACCGGAAATCGAGCAGACAGATGAGTTGTCACAAAAAGTACTCGAACTCACAGGGATTCGCGTCCTCACAGTCGATGATGACGCCGATGCCCGCGATCTATTAACAGTATTGCTTACTGAATACGGAGCTACAGTCCTGACTGTCACCTGTGCCGCAGAAGTATTAGCAAACCTGGAGTCCTTTCAACCCGATGTATTAGTCAGTGATATTGGGATGCCCGAAGTCGATGGCTATTCCCTGATTCAACAGATCCGCACTTTAACGCCTGAAAAAGGGGGACAGATACCCGCGATCGCTTTGACTGCTTATGCCAGAGTTGACGATTCCCAGCAAGCTATAAGCAGTGGCTATCAACGCCATGTTACCAAGCCCCTTAATCCAGAAGAGTTAGTTCAAGCTGTGGTGGCACTAGCGCAGACTCAACCAAACCAACGAGTACATTCTCTGTAGAGACGGCGATTTATCGCGGCTATACGAATTGAGGCAGGGGAGGCAGGGGGAGCAGGGGAGGCAGGGGAAGCAACAAGAGAGGGGAAAGGACGGGAAAAAAAAAAATATCTGATAAAACAAAAATATAATAAACTGAAGATAAAACAAAAAAAAAATA
>NZ_JAVRBY020000066.1:37225-37487 GCF_034531035.1 Nostoc sp. DedQUE02
ACCAAACCATCGCGTCACTTCACTGATTCCCAGGCGAGTTATCGCGGCTAGTCGAAGTGAGGCAGGGGAGGCAGGGGGAGAAATACTATATCTGATTGCAACTTAGTATTATAAACTACGGTGTACACACAAATCTCTTAACCTGCACCTTTATTGCATCGACTTGCACCTTTGATGCATCGACTTGCACCTTTGATGCATCGACTTGAAAAATTTAAAAATAAAAAAGAAAATTTAAATAAAAAAAATGACAATATTTAAA
>NZ_JAVRBY020000067.1:0-36501 GCF_034531035.1 Nostoc sp. DedQUE02
ATGGGGAAGAAGCAGGGGAGCAATACTGCTCGGTTAAAGGGAAAAGGGTAAGGGGAAAAGGATTGGAAGGCTCAATAGTATATAAGGTTTTTTCCCCATTCCCCATTCCCCTTTTCCCATTCCCCATTCCCCATTCTCCATTCCCTAATCCATTTACCTTGTAGGTTGTATTGTGGTTAGTCTGACCCTGTTAGAACCGCAACAGAAAACGCCCCTCCAGCAGTGGTGCTTTGAGAACTCCTCCATAATTCGAATTGGTCGAGCGGCAGATAATCACGTTGTTTTAACTGATAGTTTAGTTTCGCGGCATCATCTAGAACTTAGACAAGTCGGTTCTGCTAGCAATGGCGGTACTTGGCAACTGATTAGTCAGGGTACAAATGGGACTTTTCTCAACGGTATCCTTGTGATTCAGAGTCCGTTACCAGATAATTCTCTTTTGCAACTAGCACAGGGAGGCCCAATACTGCAATTCCAAATTCAGGATGTAACAGTATTGGAAACTGGTGTGCGATCGCAACAAATGCAAGGGACAGAAGAAAACTTTGCCGAGACACTTTACTCAGCAAAAAATCCAGTAAATTTATCCTACACTTGCACGCACGAAGGTAACTCACCGAATAATTTATTCTGTATCCACTGCGGTCAACCTCTCTCAGTGCAACAGAAAATTCGCCATTATCAGGTGTTGCGAACTCTCGGACAAGGAGGGATGGGTACTACCTATCTCGCTTGGGATGCGACTGGCCAAATTGCGGGTATGCCACAACTGCTAGTGTTGAAGCAAATGAATGCTGATATGGTAAGAATTGCCAAAGCTCAAGAGTTATTTGAGCGGGAGGCGTATACTCTCAAATCTCTTAACCATCCGGGAATTCCTAAATATTACGACTTCTTTGTAGAAGGCGGAAAAAAATATTTGGCAATGGAACTAATCCACGGACAAGATTTGGAAAAACGTGTTTACACCACTGGCCCAGTGACACCAAACCAAGCGATCGCCTGGATGATCCAAACCTGTGATATTTTAGATTATCTTCATAGCCAAGAGCCTCCACTGATTCATCGCGATATTAAACCCGCCAATTTAATGGTGCGAAGTTCAGTAAATCGCATAGTGGTGCTAGATTTTGGCGCAGTTAAGGAAATTGGCACAGCGCCCGGTACTCGAATTGGTGCAGAAGGTTACTGCGCTCCTGAACAAGAACGAGGACAACCTTTGACTCAATCTGATTTGTATGCAATTGGGCCAACGCTGATTTTTCTGCTCACAGGCGAAAACCCTTTCAAGTATTACCGCCAACGAGGGCGAAATTTCAGGTTTGATGTGGCAAAAGTTCCCACCATTAGCTCGCAATTAAGAGAGGTGATTGATCGCGTTACAGAACCATTGCCACGCGATCGCTATCAAAATGCAAATGAATTAGCTGCGGCTTTAGCTGGTTGCAAAGTTTAGAGAGTCGGGAGCGGCTAGAGACGCGATTAATCGCGTCTAGGGATTGATAAATATTAAAAATTCCCATCCCCTATTCCCTATTCCCTATTCCCTATTCCCTATTCCCTATTCCCTATTCCCTATTCCTCATCCCAAGTTTCTACAGCTAGCAATTCACTAACTGGGTCTTGCATACTAAAGCCAAAGTCTAGCAATTCCTGTTTCCAGTGTTGCCATTCATTACCATAGAGCAAAGCGATTTTCCAGATGCTATCGCTTGGCTTGATAATATTCGATTCTATGAGTGATTGCACGTTGCGCTGCAATTTCACCATTGGGTGAATCACTTGCTGAGTCATAACCTCGATTGAATTCAGATTTTGTTGGTAAATACTTAATTAAAACTGCTTCCCATTCTGCAATTGTTGCCGGGTCGTAGAGTGGTGTAATTTTGGTAAAGCTAGTCTTAACTTTTTAACTATACCATAACAAACTCTACTAAATTACTGGTAAATTCGTTTTTGTACGGTAATTACCACCACAAAACTCTAATTTCACCAAGCAGTCCTTAAACTTTTTGCAGAAGTGAGGCAAATGTTAAGGCGGAAGGGTTCAGCGATGCTTCCGTTTCCCCTTTTTCCCTTTAACCTTTACCTGTTTTCTTTTTCCTCTTAACCTTTATCCTTTCTACACAAGAGTGCAACACTACCTTTAGTAAGATATCTATTATGGACGCCGAGCAGAATAAATTAGTCGTTTGGGAAGTTGCATAAAGTAGTTGCACTCAGGAAGACTGGGAAAATTCTATTTGTTTGAATCACAAAAAATATGTGTGCTTGTTGAAGAACCCATAAGACACGGGCTAGGTTGAAAATTTTTGACTGAGAGGGAAATTTGCAATTGAGTAGAAATATCTACTATTTTTGTTTATTTAAACGTTATTTAGAATATCGCAAACATCTGACATTAGACATAATCATCGCAAATCTTTATATAATTTTAATATTTTCCTCAGAGAATAAGACCTAAAGGGTTGCCCTGTTTAGGTAGAGGAGAGGGTTTTGCTTTGGGCTAAGGTTAGCCTTGTAAGGTAGAAGTACTGCAAATTAATTCACAAGGTTGATGGTTACAGTTATGCTGTCTAGCTCATCTTCGTCTACTGAATCGAGGATTAGAGGCATAGCGATCGCATGGCAAAATGTTGGTGCAGTATGGGTTTAGCATAAAGTTGCCTCGTTTTGAGAGTCAGCATTTGAAGTTTGTGTAAAAAATTTTTAGCGAAGATGTTAGTTTCTGTTGAGCAGATGGGTATCCTCAGAACGGGAGGCTTGCTAATACCTAAGTATTTACCACAGCAAGTATGTGAGGCATGGCTAGTTCTGATGAAGAATACCTAATTACCCGCAAAAAGCAGATTCAGCGACGACAAAAGATTGTCACGATAGTGTCAATGTTCTCGTTTTTTGGTTCTACAATATTTGCTATTGTTCCGGCAATTCAACAGGCTACTCAACCTAAGCCAGCAACTGCGTCTGCTTCACCTGAGTCAGGATTACAGCAACAGGCGCAAGGCTACGAGTTGGTTTTACAACGGGAACCAGAAAATCAACTTGCCTTGGAGAAACTGTCTGTGGTGCGGTTGCAATTGAAGGATACGAAAGGTGCGATGAAACTTTTGGAGAAGTTGGTGAAGTTGCACCCTGATCGGCAAGATTACAAAGTTGTATTAGAGCAGATAAAGAAGCAAGAGGGAAATAGCGATCGCATTAAGTAAATAAACAAGCTTGTTTCTTTGATTATCAAGGGAAGAGTTAACTAATCAAAAAGATTATTTATTGAATTTGTATGTGACTTGAATATAAATGATTCAAGATGTGATGGTAAAAAATATGCAAAGGTCTTTTGATAAATATGAGATACCAAGTGTCAATACCTTCGAGTATACAAAGATAGTAGGTATAGAAAACATAGAGTTTGGTAAAAATATTATAATTGATGATTTTGTTTTTATATATGCCAAAAAACTAGTTAAGATAGGTAACAACGTGCATATTGCATCCTTCACTTCGATTACAGGAGGCGAGCATTTTTCAATGGAAGATTTTTCTGCTCTTTCTTCTGGAGTAAGAATTTTAACTGGTTCTGATGATTTTAAACATTGGGGATTTGGAAATTCAACAATTGATGAAAAATATAGAAACACAAAAAGAGCACCTATACACATAGGAAAATTTTGTGTAATCGGTGCAAATAGCGTCATTTTACCAGGCGTTACTGTTGGCGAAGGGGCTACAGTTGGAGCAGGCTCAGTTGTCACAAAAAACCTAGATCCTTGGGGAATATATGTTGGTAATCGCAAAATAGGAGAGAGAGAACAAGTAGCTGTTCTCAATAACTACGAAAAATTTTTACAGGAGAATTTAGATAATAATGCAAATCCTAACTATTCAAAATAAACCATTTGATCAACCAATTTATGTAACGCGGCCAATTTTACCAAGCTTAGACAAAATTACTGAAAAGTTAGGAGAGATATGGGATAGCAAATGGTTAACCAATAATGGTCCACAGCATTGTTCACTTGAAAACCAATTAAAAAATATACTTAAAGTTCCATACTTGTCCTTGTTTAATAATGGAACAATAGCTCTTATAATTGCTTGCCAAAGTTTACGCCTAACTGGTGAAGTTATTACTACTCCTTTTACTTTTCCGGCAACTCCTCATGTATTGACCTGGAACAATATCAAACCGATATTTTGTGATATCGATCCGGTCACGATGAATATTGATGCCGATAAAATTGAATCAATGATCACACCCCAAACTTCTGCCATTTTGGGTGTGCATGTGTACGGAACTCCATGTGATGTTGTCAAGATTCAAGAAATAGCTGATAAATATGGCTTAAAGGTAATTTACGATGCTGCACATGCATTTGGTGTTGAAATTGATGGTGCAGGGATTGGCAGCTTCGGCGACATATCAATGATGAGTTTCCATGCAACGAAACTTTTTCATACTGTTGAAGGTGGCGCTTTAATCTTCAAAGAGTCAAATCTCAAAACCAGAATTGATTTCTTAAAAAACTTTGGTATTAAAAATGAAGAAGAAGTAGTTATGCCTGGAATCAATGGCAAAATGAATGAAATTCAGGCAGCTATTGGTTTAATTGTACTAGATTATATAGAAGATGAGAAAAATAAAAGAAAAGTTCTTGTTGATACTTATAAAGAATGTCTAAAAGATGTTCCTGGAATTAAGCTATTGCAAGAAGATAACAATTTTACCAAAAGCTATCAATATTTTGTAATTAGAATTGAGGAAAACATATTTGGTCGTTCACGAAATTATGTATACCAAAAGCTAAAAGAATATAATATTTTTACTAGAAAATATTTTTCTCCTTTGTGCAGTGATTATTCCTGCTATAAACAACTTCCTTCAGCAAGTATTACCAATTTACCAGTAGCAAATATTGTTGCTCAACAAGTTTTATCACTACCTTTATATGGTGAATTAGCACCTGACGAGATAGAAAAGATTTGTAGCATTTTGCTAGAAATAAAATGATCTCAAGAAAAAACTGCAATTACTGTAACTTGAAATAAATTTTCAGACAAAACAATGAAAGTTAGTGTTTTGATGATTACCTATAATCACGATAAATTTATTGCCAAAGCAATAGAAAGTGTTCTAATACAACAAGTTAATTTTGAATATGAACTTGTTATAGGAGAAGACTGTTCTACAGACACTACGCGTCAAATTGCTATTGATTATCAAAAAAGATATCCAGATAAGATTCGGCTGTTATTACCTAATAATAATTTAGGTATGAATCAAAATCTAGTAAATACCTTTAATGCTTGTACAGGTCAGTATATTGCCATTTTAGAAGCTGACGACTATTGGATTTATCCTGATAAACTACAGAAACAAGTAGATTTTTTAGATAAACGTCCTGAATATGCAATATGTTTTCATAATGCTATTATATTTTGGGAAGATAATCGTCAACCACCAGGTCTATTTCGACATAAACAAAAAGAAACATCTAGTATTGAAGATTTACTAATAGAAAATTTTATTCCTACTGCTTCTGTAATGTATAGAAATGGTTTAATAAAGAATTTTCCACAGTGGTTCTATGAATTAAGTATGGGAGATTGGGTAATTCACATTCTCAATGCACAGTATGGAAATATTGGATATATTAATGAAGTTATGTCGGCATATAGGCTTCATACCCAGGGAGTATGGACTAGTAAGAGTGATGAGCAGCGTTTACCAGCAATAATTAAAATGTTTTCTAATATTAGGGAATATCTTGATGTCAAATATCACGCAACTATAGATCAATCTATAAATTACTATTCTAATGGACTAAATTACGTGTTAAAACAAAAAGAATATGAAAAATATTCTATCTCAGAGACTTTATGTAAAACACTGAGTCTCAGAAACATAAATTTAATTATTTTTCCAGATTGGAAACAAACAAACAACTTTTTATATGAAAATTTAAAAATTACTATTATTAAACTTATTAGTCACCACGATATAAGCCAATTAACTCTTATTATTGATATTAGCAATGTAGGTATTGAAGATGCTGAATCTATATTATCTGATATATTATTTAGTATTTCTTTAGAAGAGAATATAGATATATCAGAAGATTTAAGCATTTCCTTTGTTGGTAACATGAATCAAAAAGAATGGACAGCTTTATTACCTTGCATTTCTGCCAGAATTTCATTAAACATTGAAAATAAAGAGGCTATTATACAAGCACAAGCCCAAAATATTCCGGTCTGGGATGTAGAGAGTATTAGTAAAATACAAACCAGCCAAATAAATTGATATTGTTAAAATATTTAACTGTAATTAGCATTGACAAACCAAAAAAATATAGTTAACACTGATTTAAATTAGAAACAATTGCAATGAAAAATGAGCATATATGAATAAACATATTTTACTTTATAGTGATGATCCAGGATTAGGCGGAGTTGCACAATATAACCATACACTTTTGTGCGGATTAGCAGCGTTAGATTATCGACTAACACATGTACAAAGTAATACTGATAATCCTTTATTGAATGCTCAAAAAGAGATAGAAATAGAGCATCTATTCCTAGATTTTGATACAACAAAAGAATCGGAACGCACAATAAAAGATGGTTCTCATGCACAAAAATTTTTTGAAACAGCTAAACCCGATCTGATAATTTTTAGTGACACATGGCCACTAGCTAATTCTGGCGTTAAGATAGTTGCTATTCAGATGGGCATACCATACATAATTGTCGTTGGTTTTGTTGCCCCCTATCCAGGTGGACTGCCCTCAGAATTTTTATCTCAAATGTTACGAGTTTATCAGCAAGCAAAGGCAGTTGTTGCAGTTTCATACGAAAACTTAAATTTGTTATATGAACTGTTTGGATTACCTAAAAATAAGGGACAAGTTATTTATTACGGGCGACCCGCAAAATATTTTGATCCTCCTCTGCAATCAGTTCGTAATAGACTACGCCAAGAATTAGGTATTCCCTCAAATGCAGTGCTGTGTTTTACATCTGCTCGTTTGGAACCTGTTAAAGGTTATCAATATCAATTAGCAGCTATTGAAGAATTAAAAAACACAGATATTTGGGATTTACTTTATTTTGTCTGGGCTGGAGGCGGTAAGTTTGAAAATGAACTTAGAGAAGCAGTTAATCAATTAGAAGTCGCAGATAAAGTTAAAATTCTAGGACAGCGTTGGGATATACCAGACTGGTTAGATGCCAGTGATATTTTTATTTTGCCTTCCTTGTCTGAAGGCATGCCCTTGGCAATAATGGAGGCAATGGCTAAGGGATTACCTGTAATTGCAACAGCAGTTAGCGGTATTCCAGAGGAGTTGTATGATACTGGGAAGTTGCTGCCCGATCCAAAAATTAACCCAGAAGCTACTGTTAAGGAGTTAGTAACAACAATTAAAGCCTGGTCTACAAACTCAGAATTGCGTAAGTCTATAGGTCAGGGATGTAAAACTCGTGCAGAAAATGCGTTTAAAGATGAACGGATGATTGCAGAAACCAACAAGGTAATTGAACGTAATTTAATTTCCAAATGGGATTATGTTTCACCTGATTTTGAAATTATTTGTCCTGATGCATGTTTCCCCAATATGATTGTTGGCAATACTGATAATTGTTCTTGGCCATATTTACGCAGAGAAATTCCACATAACTGGTATGTAGATTGGCGAGAACCAACTACAGGTTTTCTCAATCGAGATGAGGCACATATTCTTTACAATACGGCTTTAAAGTTTGTAGGTAAAAAAGCTTTAGAAATTGGTTGTTGGCTGGGTTGGTCAGCTTGTCATCTAGCTCTAGCAGGAGTTGAACTAGATGTTGTAGATCCTTTACTAGATAGGCAAGATTTTTATCAAAGCGTTAGTAGTTCACTAGAGACAGCTGGTGTTCTTAGCTCAGTTAATTTAATAGCTGGTTACAGTCCCCAGAAAGTTGATGAGTTAGCAGAGAAACTACAAAGAAAATGGTCACTGATTTTTATTGATGGAAATCATGATGCACCTGCGCCTTTATATGACGCGATGGAATGTGAAAAGTTTGCAGAAGATGATGCTTTAATTCTCTTTCACGATTTATCTTCTCCAGATGTTGCTCACGGCTTACATTATTTAAGACAACGAGGTTGGAATGTCATGGTTTATCAAACCATGCAAATTATGGCTGTAGCTTGGCGGGGCAATGTTGAACCAGTTATGCACGAGCCTGATCCACAAGTTGAGTGGCATTTACCACAGTATCTGCAAAGTTACAATGTGAGTGGTTTATTAATAAATTCAACTAACTATATTGAAAAATCTAAGCCGGATAAGATAATTCAATCAACTGTTGTTGAAGAACTAGATAAAAACATTGAATTTAGTTTAAGAGAATTCAACTTAATTGCTTTTCCAGATTGGCAACAACCAGAAGAATTACTCTATGAAGATTTAGTCTCTGTTATAAAAAGCATTATTACTCACTCAGAAAATGGGAAAATAACGCTATTTTTGGATACCAGTGGTATTTCTGAAGAAAATGCTAATTTTATAATATCAGATATTGTCTTTGATATCGTTCAGGAAAAAGATTTAGATATTGATGAGGAACCAGAAATTACTCTGCTAAGTAATCTTAGCCAAAAAGAGTGGGATTATCTACTGCCACAACTTTACTCTAGAATTTTATTGAGTAAAGAAAATAAACAGGCTATTTTACAAGCGAAAGCAGAAAATCTTCATGTATCTCATATTGAAGCTTTAAATGATCTGAAAACTGTTGACTTCAATACAATAACTACTAGTTCAAAGGCGAACGTAGATAAAGGATTTAATATCGCTAGTTCTCTTGGTAGTAAACCGCGCATAGACATAGTATTACAAGCATCTGGATTTCATGCTTGGTCTTGTTCTTATGGTTGGATCAATGTTTTACAAAAAGAGGGTCTACTTAATAGATTTTTTAGACCAATAGCAGATTGGAATGCAACTGAACCTAAATATGATGATGGTTTGTTTGATTACTTAAAAAACCCTCAAGCAGATATTGTATTGATGTTAAGTTTTGATTGGCATTCTCAATCTTTACATAATACTGCTAAGTGGCGGGAGCAATGGCATCAATCTCCGATTAAAAAATTAGGTATTGTTCAGGAGTGCTATTCTTCAGATGTTGTACAAAATAGTATTCAATGGCAGCAACAGATATCTGATGCAATGAATAATACCATACCATGTGTGGATGCCTTGCTTTGTAATCATGAACCTGATGTTGAATTTTTGAAGATTAATAAAAATTTATCGTTACCAATTACGTTTTTTCCAAATGGAATTGATCCGGAATATTTAAGAGTAAAAGTCCCGTTTAATCAACGATATAACCGCGCCATTTTCAGAGGTAACATAGCCCATTATTTTACTGAAAAAACCTATAGTGAGCGCCGCAATATGATACAGGCATTAAGTCAATGTCAGGAAGTTGATTTATTCCAATTTAACTTTGGCTTGATGACAAATCCTTTTGAGGCAGTACAAAAGTATAGTAATGAATTGAATGCCTATACACTCAATTTGAATCTACCATCAATGTCTGCTACTCTCACACACCGCCCGTTTGAAATTATGGCTTGTGGTGGGGTATTGCTGCAAAATAAAGTTATTGGTGAAATATCTAACCAATTCTTCCAAGACTGGGAAAATGTTGTTTATTATGATCCGGAAAATTCCGATGATTTAATTAATAAGATTAAATATCTTGTGGAAAATCCGGAAATAGCGCAAAATATTGCTGCAAAAGGTCATCAGTTATGCTATGAACAGCATACGCTTTCTAATCGCATTGCTAGTATACTAGATTGGCTGGGTTACAAATATGAAGTGAAGACTAACACTACTCAAATTGTGACTTTTCCTTAAGTAATTGTTTATAAATGAAATATAGCTACTAACGTGCGGCGTAAATACACACACCATTTTTAAGCCTTGTGATAAAAAATTAAATGTTCGAGCTTTTAATGGTTTGCTTATTTCCGCCGTTTTGCACTAGATACAACACTGTTAAATATAGAAGCTTACTTGTCTTTTAAGATTTACATTTTTCTTGAAACAAGTTTGAATAAAACAGATTCTAATTGTTCAATTGTATGGAGTTGGCTCAAATCAGACATGGCCCGTTGTTGTCCGGCATGAGTAATTCTTTCCCACTCAGTTGGACTAACTGGTAAGGAACACAAAACATCAGCTAAATCTAAAGGATTTTCAGACTCGAACACTAACCCATCTTTGCCATGTTCTACTATCTCTCCGGCTCCACCTGTACCGCTAGTAACTAATGTTAATCCTGCTGCCATTGCTTCAACTTGGCTGATACCAAAAGGCTCTTGAAACCGAGAAGGAAATACCAAAACGTTATGTGTCTGGTAAAGTTCCTTTAGTTCTTGGCGTGACAGTACGCCAGGAAACTTAACCTTGTCTTGCATACCTTCTGATTCAACAAATTCTTGGAGAGCTTGGTTAAATTCTGGTATGAGAGTCCCTCCAGCTATGGTAGCCGAAAATTTCATACCACCAACATTAAGCAAGGAAAGAGCCTCAATTAATATATCGGCTCCTTTGTATGGCATTACCAAACTCGCGTAGGCAATGCGTAGGTGATCGCGCGGCGGTAGTTCGGTTTGATAAAATTCTTCTACAGCTGCACCTGGATAAATAGTCTGAGTAGTATTAACTGGATAGCCATATTGTTTTAAGCTATCTCGAATCCAATTACTACAGGTAATGTATTGATATAGATGACTCTTGGGGGTTAACTCGGAAATATATCCTGGAGTAGCATTCATAACGTAATGGGCAATTGGGATGCCATCTGCCAGCATTTTTTCCAGAAGTTCCAGTCCTAAGAAATCAATGTTACCTGCTAGACACACATCTGGTTGAAAGGTTTGCAACTCTTGAGCCACGATTTGGCGATTCAGAAAAGTCCTAGATGCAACTTCTTCTAAAGAAAACCAGTGAGTTCCTTGTTTTGTCCATTCTCCACATAAATGTAAGCCCCGGCGAACCACAGGCTCTGGTTCTTTATTTGTGTAAGTAGTAGTATATTCTTCTGTATTACTTGTCATCACTAAGACAGTGTGACCACGATGATGTAACAATCTTGCATAGTCAGCGATCGCTCGCTCATATCCCCCAATTACTTGCGGCGGATATAAATTTGTAATGATCAGAATTCTTAGTTTATCCAAAGCAGTAACCTTTAATTATTTCCCTTCAAGATAGTTTGCCCACATTTGCTCGTAAGCTTTCTCCATCTCACGAGTAAATTTCTTGCCATTCCACAGTGGGGCTGTTTGCCGCGATGCTTTCAGCTTCAGAGCTACTCGGTGGCGTAAAGCCTCATCTTTCCCTAAACGCACACCCCACTCTACATACTCTTCATCTGTCCAGGCAATGCCTTCTGTTATACCCGCATTCATCATCATGGTGTAGCTATTACGAGCCACAAATTGTTCGCCGACTCGTGTTACCAAAGGGATACCCATCCACAATGTTTCTAAGGTTGTTGTTGCTCCATTGTAAGGAAATGTATCTAATACAATATCAGCAATGCCTAAATTAGCACGATGAACTGACTCTAAATAAACTTGTGGTAAAAATCGTAACCGAGAACAATCTACACCTTCTTCTTCGGCAATTTGATAAAAGAAGCGTTTAATCGTTTCCTCCTCAGCAGGCCCTTTAATCAAAAAGTAGCTGTTAGGTACTTGTTTGATAATTTGCATTTGCCATTTTGTCGTTTCTGGATGGCGTTTATATCCTCTTTGGGCGCTGAGATATACAACGGCATCCATAGGAATATCCAAGTCATCGCGGCGGAGAGTTGGGACACCAACTTCAAAACCATCTACTGCTATGTAAGTTTGAGGTAATCGCCAGATTTTTTCTGTATAGTAATTTTGGGCATTATCTGGCAATACATAAGGATCTGCGAGAAAGTAATCAATTGCAGGTATACCTGATGCATCCCACCCTAACCAAGTAACTTGAATTGGTGCTGGCTTTAGTGCCATAATTTCACTAGTGATATCTAAAGTGATGCTATCAAGATCAATTAAAATATCAATTTCATCTTGATATATCTGATCAGCAATCTCTAAACCATTCATACCTAATTGACGAGCTTTTCCTGCCTGACTTAGATACCAGTCTTGGAGATAGTCATTTACTAATGTGTAGTTAACAAAATATGTATGAATATCAAATTTATCTCGATCGTGATGCTGAAATAACCAGCGAGCTAGCCAGCCAACAGAATGATTCCTTAAAGCATAAGATATATAACCGATTTTTAATTTTTTATTAGGGAAAGATAAATCTCGATTCTTGATATTTTTGTGACAATAATTTTTTCCTTCTAATTGGCCAAAAGCTTGAATATAAAAGTTAAAAATATCAGCTACTTTATTATGAATAGCTCGAAAGTCAGCAGGAGCATCTTTAATGTGAGGTATCGCAAAAGATGGCGTAAGCAACCGTAATATTCTTCCTTCTTCTAAAGGAATTCGTTCAGCTTGAATGAACTGTTGAAACACAGTTTCCAATTCTTGACAAGTTGTACATATCTCTTGCCAATATCCTCCTGCTGACATCAGACCCCTTAACACCAAATGGAGCGCAAAAATTTTATCAGCCAAGCCTTCTGATAAGGAATAACACAATCTAGCTGTCTCTATTCCTTGAGAATAATTACGAGCATCTTGATAAAAAGTTGCTAGATGCCGCAAAATTTCTACATTATCTGGCTCTAGTTGTAAATGCAATTCTAGCAGAGATGCTGCTAGTAAAGGTTGCCGTAAAGTATGACCAATTTTAATAGCAGCAGGAAGCAGTATAGAGAAGCATTGATGAGTTTCAGAAAAATAAGGAAGACTAGCTTTTATTAAAGCTAGATTAACTGGGTGTAAGGGAACATCATTTAATAATTTTTTTAAAACTTTGATTAATAATTCGATATCAATCTCTACATTTTCTTTTGCATTTAAGCTTTCAAGTAATCCCCATTCATTCAAATTATCAAGTTCTTGAACATTTTCCAATTTGATAGATAGTATAAGTATTTGAAGCAAATTATTAATATAACTAGGATTAATTTCCCGTAGATGTTGGCGAATCAACCAGGCTATGGAATATTCTTCTAGTGTTTCGCGTCTTTCAGCTTCTATTTGCAAAAATTGAAATAGTTCATTTATCCAAATTGGTAACTGTTCTTCATTTGCCTCTGTTATTGGCAGCATCCAAGTCATTTGAGCTTCTGCTTCTTGCCCTTGTAATAGCAATAGTAACCCTAAATGCCAATAATAAGAAATAGCATTTGGTTCTATTGCTATTGCTTGTTCATATAACTGTGCTGCTTGCGAATATTTTTCTTGAATGAAGTATTGTTCAGCTTGGTTTTGCCAATTATATATATCAGTAATCATTGTAATTCTCTGAGAAAATTTTATGAGGAATAGACTTGTAAACGACTTACATAATGAAAATAAAGTGGATAGAAGCATCTACCCACTTTGAAAAAGATTTAGTTGAGAGACAATTTATATACTGTTTGTCCTTAGTTGATTACTTAGCCAAAGAGATAAAGTCGGTGGAGGGACAAACAGGTGCTCCAGCCGTGTAGGTAATCGCAGCAGCACTATCGTCTGCATTTTTACCATTGTTAACCATAGCGTTTTTAGCTTCACACAAAATAGCTACGGTAGTAGCTTCACTTGTAGCTTGTTGGGTTGTCACCTCTACAGCACCAATATAGGCTTTGAGAGGCGCAGTACCATTTAATACTATTCCTCGGTTGTTTATTGTGCTAGCGTCTCCTGCAACAGCATCATATTTGTAATTAACGGTTTGTGTTGCAATACCAAGACCTAAAGTACCAATTGAAGTTGAAAATGAAGTATTTTCTAAATAATAAGCTTGTTGGGCGCGGTTCATGGAACCTACATAAGTTTTAGCTTCTGACTGCTTGGCTTTGTTAGCTTGGTTCAAGAAAGAAGGCAGAGCGATCGCAGACAAAATACCGATGATGATAATTACTACTAGTAATTCAATAAGTGTAAAACCCTCATCTCCCTTCTTTTTGTCGAGGATGTGTTGGAGAAACTTGGCTTTTAATTCGCTTTTCATAAGTGTTTTCCCTGGGGTAGGAAGTGGTTGTGTGTTCTAGATGTAACTTACCCACCTGCGATCGCTTTCCTATCATCTCCAGAAAAAAAGTTTGGGGAGATACAGTTATACAATTCAGAATCCTTGCATTCCAAATGACAAAGATATAAACTAAGCCCCTGGTGTTCACCAAGGGCTAGATTCTTAATTTCATTTGTGAGAGTACTTTATTCAAACTCAGGTGGCCACAGTTCTGATATCGCCAGTTCCCAACCTGGCAGCAAGTCTGATAGTGTGAGGATATCGCCATTCTGCATCACCACTGGAGCTTGATTTATTCGATAAACCGTTACTGTCAAGTTGTCAGGGTCAATCAATATACCGACTATAGACCCAAGTTGCAAGAATAACTGAATCTTCTCTTCAAGTGGTTTGATTCTGTCGCTTTTAGATTTAATCTCAACCATCAAGTCTGGAACTAATTCTACAAAGTCGCGCTTGGTCTTTTTCAATCTGTCAGCGCGGACAAACGACACGTCAGGGGCACGTAGGTTCCTTTTTTCCGAGTCGTCCTCTTCTATTCTAGGTAATATGAAGCCTGCGCTAGAGCCAGTCACTCGCCCAAGCTTGCGCGACATTACCCAAATATTCAAGAAGGTACTCAACCGAGTGCCAATTTCCTCTGACTCGTAATCTGATGGCCCCATAACTACGATTTTCCCCTCTACCAGCTCCATCTGCCATTCTGGATGCTCAGTTTGTAGCTGCTCTAAGTCTGTAATAGTAAAAGACATAACACGACAGGAAATATTCTTATAGCTATCATAAATACTCCTTACATATCAAGCGGCAACCGATGAGCGCTGTCTCTGTATTCCTGATTTTTCTAACTTGTGATCGCTTACTATCTGGCGTAGCCAATCACAGTTTGTTATGCTATATTAAGCGTAGTCGTTATGAGTTCATATATTTGCATGACTAACCCAACTGTAGAAAACTTAGTAATTATCGGTTCTGGGCCAGCAGGGTACACAGCCGCTATCTATGCCGGACGCGCTAACCTGAAACCCGTTGTCTTTGAAGGTTTCCAAGCCGGGGGATTACCTGGTGGGCAACTAATGACAACGACAGAAGTTGAGAACTTTCCAGGGTTTCCCCAAGGGATTACCGGGCCGGAACTGATGGATCAGATGAAGGCGCAGGCGGAGCGCTGGGGGGCTGAACTATATACTGAAGATGTTATCTCAGTTGATTTGAGCCAGCGTCCATTTACAGTGCGATCGCAAGAAAGGGAAATAAAAACCAACAGCATCGTCATTGCTACGGGTGCAACAGCAAAACGCTTGGGTTTACCCAACGAACATGAATTTTGGAGTCGGGGTATTTCCGCTTGTGCAATTTGCGATGGTGCAACACCAATTTTCCACGGCGCAGAATTGGCTGTGATTGGTGCTGGTGACTCGGCGGCGGAAGAGTCCATTTACCTCACCAAATACGGTTCTAAGGTAAATATGTTGGTACGCACCGATAAAATGCGGGCTTCTAAAGCCATGCAAGACCGCGTTTTGAACAACCCGAAAATCCAAGTGCATTGGAACACAGAAGCCGTGGATATCTTCGGTAACGGTCACATGGAAGGGGTAAAAGTCCGCAATACCAAAACTGGTGAAGAGAGCCAACTGCACGCTAAAGGTTTATTCTACGCCGTTGGTCACACTCCCAACACCTCTCTATTTAAAGGACAATTAGAACTGGATGAAGTAGGTTACGTTGTCACCAAGCCTGGTTCTGTAGAAACCAGTGTAGAAGGCGTTTTTGCTGCTGGCGATGTCCAAGATCATGAATTTCGGCAAGCAATTACGGCTGCGGGTACTGGCTGTATGGCGGCGATGTTGGCAGAACGTTGGCTCTCATCCACTGGCTTGATTCAAGAATTCCATCAACAACCAGAAACAGCAGATAATGAATTAGAATATCAGCCAGCCAAAAAGACTGAAGCCGAGGAAGAAGCTGGATTTAAACTGGATGCGACGCGCCATGAGGGAGGTTATGCTTTACGGAAATTATTCCATGAAAGCGATCGCTTACTCCTGGTTAAATACGTCTCTCCTGGTTGTGGCCCTTGTCATACTCTGAAGCCAATTTTAAATAAAGTGGTGGATGAATTTGACAGCAAAATTCACTTTGTGGAAATTGACATCGACAAAGACCGAGATATAGCTGAAAATGCTGGTGTGACAGGAACGCCAACGGTTCAATTGTTCAAAAACAAGGAACTGGTGAAGGAAGTCAAAGGTGTGAAGCAAAAGAGCGAATACCGCCAGTTGATTGAAAGTAATCTTTAGGGACTGGGGACACTTCGACAAGCTCAGTGCATCGCTGGGGACTAGGGATTGGGGACTGGGGACTGGGAAATAATTCTTTTAACTGCTAATACCCAATCACCAATTCCCACTCCCCAATATGTAAAATAGTCAGCGTATCAAGCTTTGCTCTAGGCGATCGCTTTATGGCCATTACAAAACGCCGACTACCGACATTTTTACAGTTTGGCAACAGTCTCAATCTTTCCCAAAAACTCATGCTCGTTGGGTTAGCCATTACCCTATTTTTCATCTTCCTGGCATTCTTCGCTCCTGTACTTCAGGCTTGGGGATGGCTGCAAAACCCAAAGGAATTTCTCTCTAACCAACCTCAGAACCCACCATCAGCACAACATTGGTTTGGAACTAGTGGCCTGGGCTATGATGTATTCTCACGGACTTTGTTCGGCGCTCAAGCTGCTTTGCAAGTGGTGATTTTGGCAACGGCGCTGAGTATGATTATCGGTGTGCCTTTAGGGATGCTGAGTGGGTATCTGGGCGGTAAATTGGATAAAGTCTTGCTGTTTATTATGGATAGCATCTACACTTTACCAGGGCTACTGCTGTCTGTGACACTGGCGTTTGTGGTGGGGCGTGGGATATTGAATGCAGCGATCGCTATTAGTATTGCTTACGTTCCCCAATATTACCGCGTTGTTCGCAACCACACCGTGAGTGTGAAAACTGAAGTGTTCATCGAAGCTGCTCAAGCTATGGGCGCTTCCACTTGGGTTGTACTTTCTCGATATCTATTCTTCAACGTGATTCAAAGTGTACCCGTCCTATTTACACTTAACGCCGCCGATGCGATTTTAGTATTGGGCGGTTTGGGTTTTTTGGGGCTAGGACTTCCAGAAGAAGTGTCAGAATGGGGACATGATTTAAAACAGGCTTTACCAGAACTATCTATCGGCATTTGGTGGACTACGCTTTTCCCTGGTTTAGCAATGACATTCATGGTAGTAGGGTTATCACTACTTGGTGAAGGGTTAAATGAATTTGTCAATCCCCGGTTACGAAGAGAAAATAGAATCCGAAAGTAGTCATTGGTCATTAGTTTTGGATAAAAGACAAATGACAAATGACAAATAAACAATAGAGAGATTTGTATGAAAGATAATCTAACGTTAATTGCTGCCGCTACTGGCGGGTTTATCCTTTCTGTTGCTCTTGCTGGTATCTTAAGAGGTGCGCCAATTACAGCTTGGCAAGAGCAATCGAGTGTTCGTAATATGACTGTTGCTAATTTACGACTCGCACCCAATAGAACAGAAAATTTAGAATATTTTCGTAGCAAATCCTAAAACCCTAAGTACACATTTGCCTAAAAGCCTGACAAATTGCTGATTTTGAACTTGATAATAGGGAATAGGTAATAACTGTTCACCAATTAACAATGCCCAATGACAAATGACAAATGACTAATACTTCGACTACGCTCAGTACAAGTGACAAATGACAAATGACAAAATTCAAGTAATTGGCATTGATGTCGGGGGAACAGCGATTAAGTTGGGGCGTTTTGCAGCTGATGGTACTTGTCTGTTATCTTTGACTGTGGCATCTCCCCAACCGACAACGCCGGAGGCGGTGCTGGCGGTGATCGTAGATGCGATCGCTCAAATTGATCCTGATAATCAAGCTGTTGCGATTGGTGTTGGTACTCCTGGCCCTGCTGATGCAAGAGGACGTATTGCCAAAATCGCCATTAACTTACCTGGATGGATCGATGTACCTTTAGCAGACTGGTTAGAAGCTAAAACTGGCAAACCTACTGCGATCGCTAATGATGCTAATTGCGCTCTTTTGGGAGAAGCTTGGCTGGGAGCCGGTCGCCACTTTCAAAATCTGATTCTGCTAACTTTAGGTACTGGGGTTGGTGGCGCAATTATCCTTGATGGCAAACTATTTGTTGGACATCAAGGAGCCGCCGGGGAATTGGGTTTAATTTCATTAAATCCCGATGGGCCAATTTGTAATAGTGGCAATCAAGGCTCTTTGGAACAATATGCCTGTGCGACTGCAATTCGCCGTCGCACTCTCAAGGAACCCATCGAATTGGGTTTTCTTGCCCAACAAGGAGATGCCGTAGCCTTGACTTTTTGGCAAGAATATGGTAACACTTTGGGAATTGGTTTGACGAGTTTGATTTATGTACTCACACCGCAAGCGATCGTGATTGGTGGCGGTATTAGTGGCAGCTTTGAGTTTTTCTTACCAGGTGTGAAGGCAGAAATTGAGAAGCGAGTTCAGCCTTTATCACGTGTGGGGTTACAAATATTGCCAGCAGAGTTAGGCAATTTTGCAGGGATGGTAGGTGCAGCAAAGTTGGCATGGCAACGCTATTCGGAATGTTAGATTATGGTTCAAACAATCCAGCCAGAGATATAAGTCTTTACGAATTAGAAGAAAAATTTGGTTTGCAACTTGCCACAGATATTAACTTCTTTCCAGAATGGACAGAAAATTTACCAACTCTGGCAGATGGTGAAAAGCAAGCGATGGCGCGAGTCAAAAGCAACTATTTAAACTTGAATAAGCACCGTCTAATGTCAGAAGAGGCGGTAAAGATGGTAGTGTTGTCTCCTTTACTCGATTTAGCTGGGTTTTATCAACCTCCTTTTGAGATTGAAACCGAGACTTCTGTGGAGATTTCTGCTGAAGACGAAAGCTTTATCGTTAAAGGAAACATTGATGTTCTTGTCATCCAAAAACGTTTTTGGCTACTTGTTATCGAATCTAAAAGCAGTAAATTTGATGTGATGACAGCCCTACCTCAAGCACTCGCTTATATGCTTGATTGTCCAAATTCTGCACAACCGACTTTTGGTTTATTAATTAACGGGAGGGAATTTGTTTTTATCAAATTGATTCAACAAGAATATTCTTGTTATGCCCGATCTGATGCGCTATCAATTGAACGTGATTTAGAACTACACCAAGTATTCAGTATCTTGAAGCGCCTTGGAGAATTAATTGTGCTTTTACCCACTGAGAACTAGGGACTGAGGCTTATCGCCTACCTATACTTGCAACTTAAATCCAGGTAATATATCTTCTCCAGAAATGATTGCTGGCATTTGAATAACTTCTACAGCTTTCAAAAGTCGGTAAATTTCCACTTGGTTATCTTGAGGATTAATTAGCCAACCTAAACGCAAACCATTTTCTATGTATTCCTTCATTTTCGCTTGGATAGGTGCAAGCCGATCTGTCTCGGAACGCAGTTCAATTGCAAAATCTGGTACAAGTGGCGGAAGTTTTTTTCGTTGTTCTAGTGTTAAAGTTTCCCACCGTTCCAACTTTATCCAAGACGCATCAGGGGAACGTTTTGCGCCATTTGGAAGTATAAAGATAGTTGAAGAACTAAAAACTTTGCCTAATTTAGCTTGACGATTCCAGATTTCTAAATCGGTAATTAGTCTAGCTTCTTGATTTCCGCTTTCTCCTCCTACTGGTGGCACAATTATTAATTCTCCGGCTGCATTCATTTCCAAGCTTAAATTGCTATTAGCAATACACAATTGATAAAATTGCTCATCAGTTAAATGAGCAATTGGTTCTAGATTAAGCACAATAGTATTCATTGAATCTTCCCTTGTGCCTTTAGTTAAAAATTTAGTAGGAATAAGTTCCTCGTTCACATTAAGACAAAGAATATCCAGTTGCTTTGTGAATGTATTTCACAACTTTTTCATAAGATTCAGGATTACTCACAGGGTTGATGATGATGGGAATAGTGCCATCTGGCAACCAAAAAGTTATCCTACCGTTCGGTTCATGACAAAAGGAACTGATACAGTTGAGATTAATTACATATTCATTTTTTTCGTAAATTATTTTTACCCAGTGGGCATGATCTAATTTTAATCCTGTCACACATTCTAAATAATTGAAAATTTTTTGATAGTCTTCCAGGTTATTTTGTGGGTTAATTATTATGGGAATGGCACTATCGGGTAGCCAAAAAGTAACTCTGCCATTCAATTCATAACAAAAAGCATGGACACGTTCAAAGTTCACTACATATTCTCTCCTCTCGTAAAGGATTTTCACCCAGTACGCCACAACATCTCCTCAAGTCCGAAATTTACGAATGATGCACCCTGTATGTCCAAATCTACTGAAGTCTTAAGTTAATGTTGCAATTAATTTTGAATACTTCGACTGCGCTCAGTACAAGTTTTGAATTTTGAATTGTTATGACACCTCCAATGGTGTTGGTGTGCTAGATGTCGAAAGAGAAAGTGCGATCGCTGTTTGAATGAATCCTTTAAATAAGGGATGAGGGGCACTAGGGCGTGATTGAAATTCTGGATGAAATTGGCAAGCAAGAAAGAATGGGTGTTTGGTTAATTCCACAATTTCAACTAAACGTCCATCGGGAGAAGTACCACTGATCGCATAGCCAGACTTTAACAACAAATCGCGGTAATCATTGTTAAACTCATATCGATGTCGATGGCGTTCATAAATCACATCTTCTTGATAAAGCTTAAAAGCTAAAGTATCAGGGAGAACACGACAAGGATATAGTCCTAAGCGCATTGTACCCCCTAAATCCACTACTTCCTGCTGTCCTGGCAATAAATTAATTACTGGATCGGTTGTATAAGGGTCAAATTCAGCACTGTTAGCACCAGTTAATCCCCCTACGTTTCTGGCCCATTCAATCACGGAACATTGCATACCCAGGCATAAACCCAAAAAGGGAATTTGGCGATCGCGGGCGTATTTTATCGCGGCAATTTTGCCATCGACTCCCCGAACTCCGAAACCTCCGGGTACAACTATGCCATCGACACCCTGAAGATAATTTTCGGCTGGTTCAGTTTCCAATTCTTCTGAATTTATCCAACGCAGGCGCAGTTTGCCATAAGTGGAGATTGCCGCATGGTTTAGCGCTTCCACTACAGATAGGTAGGCATCACTTAACTGTACATATTTACCGACGATGGCAATTTCTACCTCGTGCTTGGGGCTATGTAACCGTTGTACCAGAGTTTGCCACTGCGTCAAATCTGGTTTACGTTGTTCCATTTGCAGCAATTTCAGCACTTGTTCTGCCATTCCTTCCCGTTCTAGATTTAGCGGTACTTCATAGATACTTTTGGCATCTTGGGAAGTGATAACGCATTCTTCCGGCACATCGCAAAATCCCGACAATTTTTGCTTTAATCCCTTGGGTAAGGGGCGATCGCTTCGACAAACTAAAATATCTGGTTGAATACCAATGGATCTCAGTTCTTTAACTGAATGCTGTGTCGGCTTAGTTTTCATTTCACCCGCAGAGGCAATCCACGGCACCAGCGTGACGTGCATATACAGCACATTCTGCCGTCCCACTTCTTTACGGAACTGGCGAATTGCTTCCAAAAACGGCAGTGATTCAATATCTCCCACCGTCCCCCCGATTTCTGTAATTACTACAGAGGGATTTGTACTTTTAGCAACTCGCAGAATCCGATCTTTAATTTCATTGGTAATATGAGGAATTACCTGTACAGTACCGCCATCGTAGTCTCCACGCCGCTCTTTATTGATGACTGCCTGGTAAATCGAGCCAGTAGTAACGCAGTTCAAACGCGACATTGAGGTATCGGTGAAACGTTCGTAATGCCCCAAGTCCAAATCTGTCTCCGCACCATCCTGGGTAACAAATACTTCCCCATGCTGAAAGGGACTCATTGTACCAGGGTCGATATTGATATAAGGGTCGAGTTTGAGAATCGACACCGAATATTCGCGCGACTTGAGCAAACGCCCTAGACTTGCTGCTACAATGCCCTTACCAATACTGGAAACCACGCCTCCAGTTACGAAGATAAACTTAGTCATAGTAGTTTGAATTTCTAACAACTTCTAAAAATACATCCCGTCATTGTGCCACAGTTATTGTGGTGTAATCTTCAGTGATTTGCTGTGAAAAACCTTTTAGGATTAGTAATATTAGGCTGTATTCTCACATCCTCCGTAGCCTTGGCAGAGCCATCTCTTATAGTTGTTTTTCCTGAAACAAACTACCAAACAAGTTCCCAAAAAATCTTTTTTCTGGGGACTGCACCACCAGATGGTGAGGTTTCGATCAATGGTAAGCCAATTACCCGCAGCAAAGCTGGTCATTTTTCCCCTAGTTTCCCTTTGCAGTTGGGGGAGAATCTTTTTACTGTGCGTCGCCAGGATCAAGAACTTAAGATTAAGGTGATCCGGCTTAACACTAGCCCTGAACTACCACAGGGGGTAGCCTTTGCGAAAGATTCCCTGACTCCCGCAGTTGACATTGCTAGACTCCCAGGAGAACTAATTTGTTTTAGCGGGATCGCACCCCCTAACGCCAATGTCTCTGTAACCCTGGCTAATCAAACCGTTGCCCTTTCAGCCCAACCTCAACAAGCACAACTACCAAGTAATTTGGCAGCTTTGACAGGGCAAAATCAGCCTCATGCCCAGTCTAGCGTAGGCAATTATAAAGGTTGCACTACAATGGCAACAGCCGCCGATCTGGGGAAACCTCAGTTTCAACTAACGCTCAATGGCAAGACGATAACTCAACCAGGGACTGGTAAAATTCAAATCCTCTCAAGAGCAGAGTTGCCAGTTTCTGAGGTTACAGTAGAGTCAGGCGTTGCTCGTACCGGCCCAAGCACCGATTATTCTCGACTTACACCACTGCCCAAAGGCACACGCGCAACAGTAACAGGTAGGGAAGGTGAATGGTTGCGCCTAGACTATGGTGCTTGGATTAATAGTCAGGAAACCCGCATTCTACCTGGTGCAATTCCGCCACAGACAATAATTCGCAGTGTCGGATACCGTCAACTCTCTGGTGCGACAGAGATAGTTTTCCCCTTACAAGTTCCCGTACCTGTGAGCGTGCAACAAAGTGAGCAAGCTTTCGCTCTCACTCTCTACAATACCACTGCCCAAACGGACATTATTCGTCTGGATGATGACCCCCTAATTTCTCGCCTAGATTGGCAACAGGAGGCTCCAGAACAAGTAAAATACACCTTTAACCTTAAAAAAGCTCAACAGTGGGGATATAAGCTGAGATACGACGGTACAACCCTGGTTTTGGCTTTGCGTCATTCGCCGAAAATTGGGAATACAAGACGCAAGCCTTTAGCTAATTTCAAGATTGTACTAGATCCTGGGCATGGAGGTAAAGAAACTGGTGCCAGTGGCCCAACTGGATATTTAGAAAAAGATGTGAATTTGGTGATATCCAAGTTGCTACGGGATGAGTTAGTTAAGGAAGGAGCAACGGTAGTGATGACGCGGGAGGACGATCGCGAAGTTTCGCTAGTAGAACGTCAGGCAATTATCAGTCGAGAAGAACCTGCGATCGCTATTTCCATACATCACAACTCTCTACCCGATGATGGCGATGCCGAAAAAACCAAAGGATTCGGCGCTTTTTGGTATCAACCCCAAGCCCACAGCCTAGCAATGTTTTTACATAACTATGTAGTTAAAAAAATCGGCAAACCTTCTTATGGTGTGTTTTGGGATAACCTGGCGCTGACACGTCCGACAGCTGCACCATCGGTGTTGTTGGAATTGGGTTTTATGAGTAATCCCGATGAATTTGAGCAGGTAGTGAACCCAGAGGAACAGAAGAAAATGGCAAAAGCGATCGCTCAGGGAATTACTGAGTGGTTTAAAAGTGTTAAATAAAATTGGAGAACTAAAGTTTTACCTTTGTATCTGGTGGAGTGCAATTAGCTAGTTTCTACTCAATTTTGCGATCGGTCTTTGTTCAAGCTTTTTGACTTTTATAGTGTATTGCCAATCATAGCACTCAGTGCTATATAATAAGTGAAGGTAATGACTATAGCATGATAATTTACAAAACCCGATGGTTTGACCGTTGGGCACGCAAAGAGGGTTTAAACGACCTTAGCCTCTGCACGGCTGTCAACGAAATGACGGCAGGACTTTACGAAGCCGATCTAGGAGGCGGACTGTTCAAAAAGCGGATTGCCCGCTCTGGACAAGGTAAGCGTGGTGGCTTTCGTACATTGGTTGCAACCAACAAGGGAGATTGCTGGTTTTTTGTTTTTGGCTTCCTGAAAAACGAGCGCAGTAACATTAACAAAAAAGAAGAAAAAGCATTAAAAAAGCTGGCATCAGTGCTGTTCTCTTACACGCTAGAGGATCTCGAAAAAGCAAAGCTGGAAGATGAATTGATGGAGGTAATTTGCAATGCCGAAGAAGAAATCAGCGATTCTTGAAGCCGTTCACGAAACGGCTACGGGGCTGCACAAGGCTGGACTGATGGATCAAACTACATTGCGTGAATTCGACAGTCTGTGCTTGTCTCCAATTGAACCGCTAGAACCTGAGCAAATTAAGCAAATACGCGAATCATCTCATGTCAGTCAGGCAGTATTTGCTGCGATTTTAAATACAAGTCTATCAACGGTTCAAAAATGGGAAATCGGTCAGAAGCGTCCCAGTGGCACTGCTCTTAAGCTGTTGCACTTAGTTAAGAAACGGGGATTGAATACCCTGATTGATTAGTAATCGACCACGGGGCGATCGCTCTTTTTTAGCTAGTTGCTCAATGTTGCGATCGGTCTTTGTTCAAGCATTTTGTACTTTTATAGTGCGATCGTCAAAAGCATTGCTACTGTATCAATCTACTAAATGGACAAGTTGCTGCTACTGTTGTGGTTAGAAACGCTGTCACACCGCCAACTGTGCCGCCTTTTACGGTATCTTTCAATGTTTCCGTAGCAGCTTCTTGTGCAGAAATTTCACCCCGAACTAAGCTAATAAGCATTTAAACTGCAACATAGCTAAGATTGCCTTTATGTTTGATTTTCCGATGCCACTTAATCAATAACTCGCCTTGATTCAACAGCTTATCTAGCAGTGATTTTAATTCATCTACTGATTTAAATAAGCGATGAGCAATATATTCTTTACATGAATGCCAAACTAATTCGATAATGTTGTAGTCAGGGCTGTAAGCAGGCAAGAACTCTAAAATAAAATTCGGAAAATCTTCAGCTATTTTAGCTAGAACATCTTTGCGTTTATGAAAACTAGCATTATCTAAAATTAAAATAATTTTCGGCCCATACTTAGAAAAATATTCAGCATTATTTCCTTTACTTACCCACTCTTGCTTAATTAATTCATTTAATTGTTGTAATTGCTCATAAAAAATATCTCCATTACCTTTTTTAACGAAAAAGCATACTCGCTTTCTATCTAATTCTCTGATTGCTCCCATTACATTAACACGACCACAGCGCCGTTCCCCTGGAACATTTTTACGTTTTCCTTTTTTACCCCAATTCTTGCGACGAATCACACGTAAACTAAAACCACTGTTCTGGGCGAACAACCTAAAAATTTAGCAATTTCATGTTGCGGTTTACCATCATTCTGGAGCAGAATAATGAGAATTCTTTCTCTGATATGCGGTTGGGCGCTCTCTTTTAGAGCTTGTTGTAGTAGTGTGACTTGTTCCGTCGTTAAAAAGTTTTTGGCTGGCAGTGGCATAGTTGCTTTTAAACGGCTTCATCTTCTTATTATGCAACTTAAGTGCCGATTAGCTTAGACATCGCTGATTTGCCAAACACTCAAAAGCTAGTTGAAGTCTGTAGTAAGCTTTTGCCTATAATTACTAAGTTTTTCGGCTTGCCATAACTTAATAAATATTACTCTACATCTGGATCGATACCCATTGCCTTGAGCCGTTCTGCTAATTGTGCAGCTTTTTGTTCTGCTTGCTCGGCCCTTTGCCTTTGCAAATCAGCTTCTTCTTTACCAATCAGTAACAGATTTCCCTCTAAATCCCACCAGCGCAACCAAAATTGCTCAGGATTATTCAAGTAATTTCCCTGCCATAACCCTAGTTCCACACCTAAAGGAGGAATTGGGTAGTGCCCTCGCTCATTAGGCTGCATTTTGTGGTAGGAAAAATCTACCAGGTGATAAACCTCTAGTTTCTCATTACTAATTTCATAAATCGCATAGTAGGGAATTCGGATTACTCGCTCATATACCCAAAATTTACCGGGTTTTGCGCCTTCCCGACTACCAGCTAGAGGTAAAGGAGTGACATCTCGTTCTTCATCGCCATTACCACTAGCTAGTTCTATGGCAATCAATGGGGGTATGTATTCCCGCCACAAAACATAAGAGCGACGGTTTTTGCCATCTAACCTTGGTGGTACACCAGGGACATAAAACCAGTCTGGTGCTGCTGCTCCTTTTTCTGGTGGATCGGTTTCTCGCCAGTAAATACCGCAATCTTGACCAATGCAATACTGTCCATCTGGATGTAAGTTTTGCAAAATTTGAGCAATTGAGTCTGTGATAATGATGGTTTGGGGATGCTCTTGAAAATTTTTCACAAAAGTACCATCAGACTCTGGTAGTTTAGTGTGATCGGGAAACTGGGGTGGTATGGCAATATCAGCAAGTGTTTCACTCATACTTTGAAAAGTATTGCAGCTATTTATATAGTGCCTTACGCTTCCCATAAGGTATTACGAAGTAGTATAACACCTTGACATATCTTGATTTCAGTGCTTTTACCCTGCCACAACCACTTTGATTGCGAATAAAAATATATGAAATCTTATATTTTTAAAGCGTATGTGTTTTAAGATAGGCGGTATGGTAGGAGCGATCGCTATTTTATTGAGTAATGGCAGTGCGTTCACCGGAGGTGTTGGCGTTGCCATCGCCCAAGATGCACAAAGATATATCACTGTAGGGCATGATAAATTAGGAAACAGTGTAGCTCTGGATACAAAAACTATTAAGGGCACGACATACAAGCTTTACGGAATGTATGGTGATGGCATCTTCGAGACTACGTTCGATGCTTCGTGCGAAGAATCACGGCTTTTTCGGAATCGCATTGCCATTTACGGATCGGAGGGACAATTACTTCAAGAAGATCAGGAGAAAGGAGAAATACCTTTTGTAGCCGATTCTTCACCAGGTAAAGGAATGCAAATTGTTTGTCAAAAGATTGGTGCAGATGGTTGGTAGGTGCTTAATATCTTATAAACAGGGAGTCAGGGGACAAGGGGAACAATCGTGCCCAATGCCCCATATCCTTGTCAGCTAAGGACAAAACAACGTGTCACGCGTATCTCGTCCTGTAATGGGATTAGTTCCCTTTGCAAGTTTGCACAATTTTTTTTGCTCATCGGAACGCAGCAACACATCAGTAAAATCTGCCCCGTCAATGATTGCACCATCAAATCTGGCGTTAGCAGCAAAGGCTCCCTCCAACAGTGCATTTGTCAAATTTGCTCTGACTAAACGAGCTGAGTCTAAAGTGGTATTTCTCAAGTCAGAACCCTCCAAATTCGCAGACTCCAAATTTGCTGCAAAGAAACTGACACCGTTCAAATTAGCGTGACTGAAGTTGCTCTGGCGAAGATTAGCTTTAGTAAAGCTGGAGTCTGTTAAATCACGTCCTGAAAAATCAGCCTCGACCAAAATTTCTTTATTATATTCAAGTGCCAAAACTGTGGGAGCAAAACCCGTGGTTACGGTAATGCCAATTATTCCCCACAGGAATAAGCTGAGTATGCTTACCCAAATTCGATGGTTTGTTTTACGCTTCAACCCCAAGTTTGTTTGGGATAAGTCGAGTATAGAACCCTCAGTGTAATCGCTTAACTTAGAATTCATAGAATTCATGATATTTTTAGTCAATGGCTAACCTTCCTCCATCCCATTATCCAGATATTGGCTCTCTAGGAGAAGACCTAGTAGCCCAATGGTTGCAATCTAAAGGTTGGATAATTCTGCATCGTCGCTTTTCTTGCCGCTCGGGAGAAATTGATATTATTGCTCAACATGACGGAAGTACTGGGGAAGCAGGGGAGCAGGAGAGCAAAGGAGCAGCAGGAAAACTCAAAACTCAGCACTCAATATTGATTTTTGTTGAAGTCAAAACCCGCAGTTCAGGTAGTTGGGATGCTGGGGGAAGAAGCGCAATCACTCCACAAAAGCAAGCAAAAATCTGTCGTACAGCTGAAATATTCTTAGCCCAGTATCCTGAAAAAGCAGATTATTCTTGTCGATTTGATGTTGCTATTGTCTACTGTCAAAGGATATCAAAAAATCTGACTGGGGTTACAGCAAATCAGGAAGCTCTAGCTACTTCATCAGTACCCGGATACAAGTTTAAGCTGCAAGAATACATTCTGGCAGCTTTTGACTTTTCAATTAATAATGGTTAATTGGTAATGGATAAAATATCCTAATTACCAATGACCAATAATTTTGTAGTAGCGTTACAACCAAATAGTCTCACGCTAAAGTTTCTGGACAGTAACCTAAGCCCCGGACAAACTGCTGCCGGAACGCCTCAATTTCGTCTCTTTCTGGGCTACCATGAGAAACGATCGCTACCTGATAACGACGCATCACATCCACAGGGCACTGTCCAGCTTCCAAACTCCAAAGTGCCATTTGCACCCTCATTGGCGGTTCGTAGCTAATTCCTAATTCATTTAGAAAAGCGCGAAAGTCGCCATCTTCTTGGGGCGAGACTTGACCTTTGAGTTTGATCCTAACCACCCAGCCATCAATTTGATGAATTACGGTGACGAACGAAACTGGTGTCTGGGGTCTAGCGTGGAGGTGTTGAACGACCCTCAGGGTTAAACTGGCATTTGCCAGATAGTACAAGTATTCCATGTTTGTTGGTGCTTGGGATCAAAGCCAATCCTACATATCTATATTCGTCAATCAGTGCCTGTTCCCGGTAGGGTAAAAGCCCCCGTTTTTTGATGGGGAGGTTTACCCATTTTTTATGTTAAGTTTTCCGTGTTACTTAATAGTAACAATCTTATAGCCTAGCGGCAAAACTGAGCCAAGATCCCTTAAAGTTCCAATATAAGGGAAAACTTAACTCAGACTTTTTAAGAGAGTATAAATACTAAATAAACTAAAAACTAGTACAAGTCAATTTGAAAGATACATCTAGCCCACAAGAAAAAAATTTTGAATTAGATTGCTCGGTAGCTGGCTATGACTACGAACTACCTCCAGAACTCATTGCCCAAAACCCAGCAGTTCCTAGAGATAGTTCGCGGTTACTGGTAGTTGATTCTCCGACTACAGGCATTGAAACAGCACCTCTACACCACATTTTCCATGATTTACCTGCACTGCTGCGCTCTGGTGATTTGTTGGTTATGAACAATACAAGAGTAATTCCAGCGCGGCTTTATGGTCATAAATCCACTGGCGCGAAAATCCAGGTGTTGCTGTTGGAAGAACGGCAGCATAACTGTTGGTTAGCTTTAGTTAAGCCAGGAAAAAGCTTCAAACGGGGAGCAAAGATTATCTTTGAACCAAGGGAACCGGGGATTGGGCATTTAAAAGAGGCAGAGGGGCAGGGTGCGGGGGGCAGAGGGGAAAATTTTTCCCCAGTCCCCAGCCCCCAGCTAACGGCTACGGTTCTAGAAACAGATGCAGCAACCGGGGGGCGTTTGTTGCAATTTGATGTACCAGAGGGAAAGACTTTGGTGCAACTGTTAGAGGTATTTGGTGAAGTACCGTTACCACCGTACATTACTACCTCAGAAGCAGCTGATGAGCAGTATCAGACAGTTTATGCTAAACAGCCAGGAGCGATCGCAGCTCCAACGGCAGGATTACACTTTACCCCAGAATTATTACAAAAGTTGGGCGATCGCAAAATCGATCGAGCTTTTGTAACGCTACACGTTGGTGTAGGCACATTTCGCCCTGTGGAAGTAGAGGACGTAACTACCCATCAGATGCATGAAGAATGGATTGAAGTTCCCGCCGCGACAGTAGAACAAATCCGCGCCACTAAAGCAGCTGGCGGGCGGATTATTGCTGTGGGAACAACGGTAGTAAGGGCTTTAGAAGGGGCGGCTCAATCTGGTAATTTACAACCATTTTGCGGCAAAACAGACTTGTTTATTTATCCCGGCTACCAATGGCAGGTAGTAGATGGTTTGATTACGAATTTTCACTTACCGCGTTCTAGTTTGTTGATGTTGGTAAGTGCCCTAATTGGCAGACAACGATTATTGAATATATATAACGAAGCGATCGCTTTTGGATATCGCTTTTATTCATTCGGTGATGCCATGTTAATTTTGCCGTCAGCTGTGGGAACGGGGAGTGGGAAGAGACGCGATTAACCCTTGTCTGTACAAGAGTTAGAAGTTAAAAGTTGAAAATTGGGAATTTTTTCTTTCGTGGTGGGTACTCTGACTTATGAGGAGTTAAAAATAAGTACAGGTCTGCTATTAATGTCTGAAAAATACCTATTTTCTCATTGGTTAAATTTATTTTGTCAGGTAACACTCGGTGGCTGTTCTGCATTTTTGCTCTTGACTGCACCGACAATTACTAATTTCCCAGTTAGCAAGCTGCTGGCAGAAACTGCAATTTCTCAGGATCTCGAAGCAGCTAGCTTTTTCCAGCAAGGAGTTACACGCTATAACCGCCAAGACTTACAAGGTGCAGAATATGCCTTTCAGAAAGCGTTGCAGCGAGATCCTAACCTTGGGGCAGCACGGAATTATCTGGGTAATATATTTATGGAGCAAAATCGCCTGGATGTAGCTTTACAAGAATTTACAGAGGCGATAAAACTTAATCCCAATTCTAGCGAAGCTTATTACAACTTAGGGTTAGTGTTGCACCGACAAGGAGAAAAAGATGCAGCAATTACCGCTTATCGCCAGAGCTTGGTGATAGATTCCACAAGGGTGGCAGCGATGTATAATTTGGGTTTGTTGCTGTACGAACAAGGAAAGTTAGAGGATGCGATCGCTGCATACCAAAAAGTAATTAATCTAGATAGCAGCAATGCCAATGCTTATCTTAACTTAGCGATCGCCTTGCAACAACAAGGTCAAATCGAGCCTGCGATCGCCAGTTATCGCCAAGCTTTGAAGCTAGATCCTAAAAATGCCGCAGCCTACAGCAATATGGCAAATTTGCTAGCAATGCATGGTCAAGCTCCTGAGGCTATTTCTGTTTATCGACAAGCGATTCGTCTAAATCCAAAAAGTGCCTCAGCTTACTATAACTTGGGAGTAACTTTATATAATCAGGGCGAGTTCAAAAAAGCCAGTGGAGTTTTGAAACGCGCTCACAACGAATATCGCGAGCAAGGTAACATTGAACAAGCCCAAAAAATTGAGCAGTTAATGCAGCAAATTGCTCAGAAAACTGGGCAACAGCAACCTCAAACCAGTCAAACAGCTACTCCTTCTCAGAGTTCAGATTCTACAGTACAAACACCTGAACCACAGACGATAAATCAATCAGAAATGCCTGCGAACCCTGGCTCAGTTGAATCACAATCTACGTCAACGAGTGTCGGACAATAAAAAACTCAGAGTTAGGAATAAATAAATCACTCTTAACTCTGCCAATTTTAGATTTTGAATCGCACCTGTGGTGCGCTGTAAGCGCAACTTGAATTGAAGGAAAATCTAAAATCTAAAATTGAATAACTCCTGTAGAGACGCGATTAATTGCGTCTCTATTTTTTAAATCGGCAAACGATTAATATCTTTATTGCAACCAATAACAACCATTGCTGAACCACGCTCCAAACGCTTGGTAGAGTCAGGATTAATTTGAAATTTCCCATCCTGGCTTACTGCTAGCAAATTTAAACCGTAGCGGTTACGAAGTTGAAGTTCGGTGATGGTTTTGCCGTGAAATTCATCAGGCACAATCAACTCTACAATACTGTTATCTGGGTCGAGGTCAAACCGATCTAAAATTGCTGGTTTGGTAAGAGTACGCGCTAGGGCACAACCCGCTTCATACTCAGGAAAAACAACATGATCTGCACCTACTCGCCGCAACAGTTTACGATGAACTTCACTAGAAGCTTTAGCAACTACATGAGGTACACCAGCCTCTTTCACATTGAGGGTGGTTATGATACTTTCTTGAACGTAGTTGCCAATTGCGACAATTACAGTATCAAATTCAAAAATTCCAGCTTCTTTAAGTGCGGCTGGTTCTGTAGAGTCTAGTTGCAAAGCATGACCAACTATTCCCTCAGTTAATGCTTCTGAAACTCGTTTTTCATCAATATCTGTTGCCAGCACTTGATAACCAAAATTATGCAGTGTGGAACAGACAGAGCGACCAAAACGACCTAACCCAATTACAGCAAATTGGTGGTTATCTTTACGTAAACTACGAAAAAAACTTAATGATGACAGATTCACCCTTTTTATCCTTATGATGGCTCCCTGTATTTAGGGCAAAAAACGGTTATGCCGCTTGAATTAATAATTTTATTTTTGCCTTCCATGTATATTTTATCAGTTTGAGTATTGGTTATTATTTCTCGTATATTCCCTGTTCTGTCTCCCTAACTATCCCACAAGTAAATTTTCTTCAGGATAGTGAATTCTGGTAGGGCGGGGATCTCCTAGTACAGCAGACATCAGTAGTAAAACACCTACTCTTCCAACGTACATAGTGACAATTAAGATCAGCTTTGCTCCTGTAGAGACACTTGCTGTAATGCCTGTAGAAAGCCCTACGGTAGCGAAGGCTGATACTACTTCAAACAAAATTTGAATAAAATCTAATGTTGGATCTGTGAGGCTAATTAAAATCGTGGCAAAAATCACGGTCGCTACCGATCCTACTAACACACCTACAGCTTTCAAAATTAAAGTTATTGCTATCTTGCGATCGTATAACAAAACTTCTTCTTTTCCCCGGAGAATCGTTTTTGTACAACTGGTTAGAACTCTCAAAGTTGTTGTTTTCATGCCTCCCCCTGTACCACCTGGACTTGCACCAATAAACATCAGCGCAATTGTAATAAATAGACCAGCAGTGGTCATTTTGCTAATATCGATGGTATTAAAACCAGCAGTTCTGGGAGTAACTGATTGAAACCAAGCTACTAATATTTGGTCACGGAAATTTAGAGAACCAAATGTTTCAGGATTTCTAATTTCTATACAGAAAAAGGCTATTGTTCCTATTGCTAATAATATAATACTTGTGCTGGTTGCAACTTTAAAATCGAGGGATAACAATTGCTTTTTGAGAGATTTTTGGAAAATGCGATCGCGCAACCAAAGATACATTTCTAAAATTACCTGATAGCCAATTCCCCCAAAGATAATCAACATAGTAATGGTGAAGACCACTAAGAAGGATGACTGATAGCTAATTAAGTTATCTTTAAACAAACTAAAACCAGCATTGTTCCAAGCATTGATGCTATGAAAAATCGCCAACCACAGTCCTTGACTCCACCCATACTCTGGAACAAAAGCTGGTAGAAGTAAGAAGACTCCGGTAATTTCAAAAATTAAAGTTGTGGCAATAATTGAACGAATAACTTGGGAGCTACCACTCATCCCTGGTCGGTCTAAAGCTTGTTGAATGGCGATTTTTTGCCGCATATCAAACTTACGACCAATGAGCAAAATAAGAAATGTGGTGGTTGTCATGTAGCCCAACCCGCCAATCTGAGCTAAGAGGGCAATAAATAACTGACCCCAAAAGGAAAAATAAGTACCAGGATCGACTACTGATAAACCTGTGACACAAACTGCGGATGTGGAGGTAAATAGTGCCACAATCAGGTTATTCCATGTACCATCGCTAGTTGAAAAAGGCATCATCAACAGGATAGTACCAACAGCAATGACAGCCAGAAACCCCAAACAAATTGTGCGAGCGACAGTCATAATTAATTCGTAATTCGTAATACTTCGGCTACACTCAGTACAAGTTCGTAATTCGTAATTAAGAAAGTTGATTAAATCTGGGTTTCTACCTCTTACATCTGTAGGGTTTTTTGGGGATGATTGGTATAAATTTGAGCAAGAACAGTTTATTAAGGTAGAACCAATCAATTTTTTTAGGGAGGATAAATCTTGGTTTACTTTCCCCGGAAGTAAAAATACCCTTATTTAATTAAAAACATACATGGTAGCCTACCTGTATGTTTTTTTGAATTCTAATTCGTCTCGATACTACTTTTTTCATGAGTGCAACACTTTACCAGCAAATTCAGCAGTTCTACGATGCTTCCTCTGGTCTGTGGGAACAGATTTGGGGCGAACACATGCACCACGGCTATTACGGTGCTGATGGCAGCCAGAAAAAAGACCGTCGTCAAGCTCAAATTGATTTAATCGAAGAACTGCTCAATTGGGCAGGGGTACAAGCAGCAGAAAATATCCTTGATGTGGGTTGTGGCATTGGCGGCAGTTCTTTATACCTGGCAGAAAAGTTTCATGCTAAAGCTACAGGAATTACTTTGAGTCCTGTGCAAGCTGCTAGAGCAACGGAACGCGCAACGGAAGCGAATTTGAGTCTGAAAACTCAGTTTCAAGTCGCCAATGCTCAAGAAATGCCTTTTGCTGATAATTCTTTTGACTTGGTTTGGTCGCTGGAAAGCGGCGAACACATGCCAGATAAAACTAAGTTTCTCCAAGAGTGCTATCGGGTGTTGAAACCTGGTGGCAAGTTAATTATGGTGACTTGGTGTCATCGACCGACTGATAATTTACCACTGACGGCGGATGAGGAAAAGCATTTGCAGGATATTTATCGGGTGTATTGTTTGCCTTATGTAATTTCTTTACCAGAGTATGAAAGCATAGCCCGTCAACTTCCATTAAACAATATTCGCACCGCCGATTGGTCAACCGCCGTCGCCCCCTTTTGGAATGTAGTCATTGATTCGGCGTTTACTCCCCAAGCACTTTGGGGCTTACTCAATGCCGGTTGGACTACCATTCAAGGCGCGTTATCGCTGGGGTTAATGCGTCGCGGTTATGAACGTGGGTTAGTTCGGTTTGGTTTATTGTGCGGAAATAAGTGAAACGTTCTTTGGCAATACATACCTAACCCCCCTTCTCTACTAGCGTTGGCGAGTAAGATTCAAAGCCTTTCTCCTTTTAGGAGAGAGGTTTGGAGAGAGGTTTGGAGAGAGGTCAAAATCTATTGCATCCAAACGAAAACCGCTATATTGTTCTTTAAAATTACCTGGGTAAGGCTGCGGTGACTGGGAGGATTTCTTCGGAGGCGGGAATTTTGACTCTGGACTCTGGGAAGTATGATTGGTCATTAAAGTTATCTAAGCCTGCATCGGCTAATAGAGAAGGCTGGAACGGCTCAAACAGTTTGCGGCGCAGGAACGGAACCCAGGCGAGGAGAAAGCCGACATAGCCGACACCGAAAATTCGGCGTACCCACGGGTTCCAGAAGAAGATGGCTTGGACTTGGGGAAATTTGGGGTAGGCAAAGATCAGGGCTAGCCACAAGGCAATGTGAATGAGGATGGTGTTTTTGGTTTTGAAAAACCACTGCTAATATTTCAGATGATTAATTACTGACTGCACCGCATTCGCATCAGTGGGGTTGACTTTTTTAAGGTTGCTGTAATGGCTTTGCAGTAAACCAATATCTTGCCATTTCCAAAAAACGTTTTTGTTAGCGGCAACTTCGGAAATTTGCTTGGCTAAATCGTTGCGTAAGCGTTCTAGTCCTTGGCTATTATTCCAAGTTTGCAGAAATACGTTGAGGGTTTTGACACCTTCATCATGTGAGAGTTTGTCAGGAGTTACTTGAGGAGAACCGAGCCATTTCAATAGAGTTTTCACTTCCTCAGTGCCACCGCCCAGGAAATAGGTTAGAAAACGCCAATTTAAGTATTCTGAATTACCAGGCTGATAACTATTATTTAGAATTATAACAACCTCCTTTAACTCCAGTTTTCTGATATTAGTTAATGCTACTGCCGCACTGAGACGAACATCTGAGGCAACCTTTTCATCCTTGAGGATGTTGGCAATGTCAGGGATGTATCTCGCCGCCGCCTGCCCAAACTCGCTCAATGCCTCTGCCGCCCTGCGACGAACATATGAGTCAACCTTTTCATCCTTGAGGATTTTCGTGTAGTAAATGATTTTTCAAAGCCGAGAATAACACAGAAGTCTCAATATCATTAA
>NZ_JAVRBY020000068.1:0-36353 GCF_034531035.1 Nostoc sp. DedQUE02
TAAATTAAGTTATGAAGATAAAAAGAGTAATCAAGAATTAGCCAAAATTAGAGTTTTAGGTGAGCATGTAAATCGCAGGTTAAAGGTATTTAAAATTTTGTCTCTTACTTATAGAAATCGCCGAAAAAGATTTAGTTTGCGGTTTAATCTAATTGCTGCTCTCTACAATTAAGTAGGTCAACCTAATTAAATATGAAACGCTCAACTTGATACTGACCTTGCAGGGATCTATTTTTTATACCTTCAATAATGGCGATCGCACGTTGTTTGGTTCGATACGGCACACCATCCGCACAACTGAGTTCAAGTAGTGTACGGTCTTCTTCAGCGTTCAACACTATTCGGATTGCAGCTGGCATACACAGAAAATCCTCCGATAGCATCTTTTCTATCTTATATTTAATTTAGTTGACTTACTTACGAGCTTTTTCTCCCCAAAATCAAATCTTCCTGAGTGACTTTTGCAAGAGGTCTAATCCCTAATAGGGATTTTGATCAATTGCATTCCAGACGGCAGCTACAGAAGCGCGTATAAAATCGGTTTCAATCCCTAATAGGGATTTTAATCAATTGCATTTCTTATACCATTTCGTTATTTACAACCCCACAACTGCCAGTGAAATACTCATAATAAAGAAATGGCTTGAAACCCTATAATACTGATCGCTGCAATTCTGGAAAAACCTTAGACACCTTACTCAACACATAATCACCATAGGTTCCGCGAAAATCATGAACGTTAGCTTTATCCCAGCGATCGCTTATATTATCATTTGCCACGATATTATCTAATTCAATCGGCTTCACTTCGACATCGAAATTGGGATCGAAAAAGAAGGGGAACGAAAGGCGATGATTTCCCGACCGATTTTGTACACGATGAGGCGTAGAACGATACAAACCTGCTGTCATCTTCTCTAACATATCGCCGATGTTGCACACAAAGGAGGCGGGAAGGGGAGGCGCAGCAACCCAACGTGACTTGGATTTAACCTGTAATCCGCCTGAGTTATCTTGCTTGAGAATGGTGAGAACGCCATAATCAGTATGTTCGCCAACGCCCCATGTTGGCTCACCATCTGACGGCGATAAATTTGGAGGATAATTGAAGATGCGAAACAACACTAAAGGAGCTGAGGTGTAACGGTCGGCAAAATACGATGCTTCCAATCCCAAACTTAGGGCAATACCAGTCATCAGAGTGTGCCCCAAGTTGGTCATCGCCTCCATATATTCAAGCACTGTTTCGCCAAATTGGGGGATATTGGTGGGGAAGAGGTTGGAACCATGCATAGGAGTACCAGCTTGCACTAGTGGGTGTTCTTCTCCCAGTTCTACACCAAAGTAAATACCTTCCTTCAAGTCGGGTTTACCGGATGTCAGTTCGCCACCAACCGGGAAATAACCTCGCCATGCAATACCTGCCAAAGCCATGCGGATTTTCAGTTTAGTTTCCAAATCCTGGGCGAAAAACTGGCGGCTGAGTTCTTCGAGTCGCTGCTGCAAATTCTCGTCCACGCCATGCCCGATAATATAGAAAAATCCTGATTCTTGACACGCTTGGCTGATTTGTGATGCCACAGAATAGTGTAGACGCATATCCCTACGGGGAAGCAAGCTACGCGCAGCGTCTCCAAGAGTTGCAGTTTCTCGACAGAGATCGCCTTTTCCAGAAACCAAGGCGCTGATATCAATAATCGGGACGTGTGAAAACCCTTCATCTATAACTTGTAAATTAGTCATACTGTTAAAATCGCTGGCCTGTAGTAACTTCAAATCTAACTTCTCCTTGGTCGCTAATTCCTAAGTCGCCTCTAATCAGTCCAAAGGATGACTTGACTCGCAATCCTAAGCCGTAACCAAAGCCACTTCCAGGTTTGTTTCGCAGCACTCCTGGTTCGCCTAACACGGTTTCGCTAGACCCGAAATCGGAGGCGAGGTCAGTAAAAAGAACTCCTCCAATTGACTGAAAAATTGGAAAACGATATTCTATAGAAGCTAAACCATAACTTCGACCACTGGCGACTTTTCCATAACCGTAACCCCTGACAGAATTTAGCCCACCAATATTAAAAGCATCAGCTGGTGGAAAGTCTCCAATAGTTGTACCAATTTGTAAATTAATCGCCAACATTTCTGGATTGTCGGTTGGTCTACCATTACCTATCCAACTGACTGGTAAATACTGAATATAATCTCCCTGTAGGCGGTTGCTGGAAATATTACCCAGTCCTATAGGAATCGCTTGTTCTGTGCTGAGGGTGAGGATTGATCCTTGAGTTGGATTTTCTCGACGATCGCGTTGATCTCTGGATACAGCAAAAGATAATGTAAATAAGTCATCAATGCCTGTACCGCTCACAGATAAAGGACTCCCTAATCTATCGACCTGTACAACGTTATATTCGCGATCGCGTAAACTAATCCTAGTATAATTAAGACTTATAGCTGTATCCCACTCATCAAAAGATTTTAAAACTCCTACAGAACCACCAAACCTTCCTTCGCGCACTTTGTCACCGCTAGACAATCTGATATCTTCGTTGAAAGTTCCTGATATATTACGATTACGAAAAGCTCTGATGCTGTAGCCTAAGCGGTTTGGTTCTTCAGGACGATAACGGCTAGTAAACTGACCATTAAATTGGACATCTTTACCGCTGATTTGCACAGTCGTATCTAATTTATCGTTAAGACCGCTAATATTTGCATCTTTATAACCCACCCGACCAAATAATCCAACATCTTCGTTACTACCGCCTCCTAAAATTAGAGAAGGGAAGTTACGCTCTTTAATTTCATAGATGAGATTAACGCTGTTGGCATCTTCTTGTCGATAAACATTGACTTCATTAAATGATTCTAATCTCCGCAATCGTTGCAAGTCTGCTTCTAGTAAATCTTCACGGAATACCTGACCAGGTTTGAGTTTCAGCAGACCAATAATAAAATCTTTTTGAGTACGTCCTTTGATCGGCTGACCTTTGTCATCGAACAATCGATCTTTGTTATTAACAAAACGAATTTGGATGTCTTTGACAATTCTTTGAGAAAACTCGGTAGACTGGTTATCTACTGGAGTTAATCCGATATAGTCACCATATTTTGCATACTCTCTCTTTATCTGTAATGTAGGTTTTGTTGTCACAATACTACTAGTGCCATCTTCAGTAGAAGATTGCGATTCTGCAACGGCCTCTAGATTTTCTCCAGCTATTAAGATGACTGCGATCGCAACTACAGCTATTTGAATATACATAAATAAAGCTTTGTCGTCATTACCCACATTTTGGCAACAGTTAAATATTTGATAAGTAATTAAGCAAAGATGATATCAAAGCTTTCTTTCTTCAGTAACTAATGTCAAACTAACCCATTCGCCTTTCTCGTTGTAGGTGCGAATCATTCGTTGGCGCAGGTTTGGCTGGATTAACCAACCTGCTTCTATAAAAAATGGTTGGCGTAACTGCACTTTGACAGGTGATGTTGCAGAAGCAGCATCTGGTAAAAATAATACTTGCACCTGCTTTTGAGGGTTTTGGTCAAAGAGAACAATCGACCCTTTGATGGTAGCAGTTGAGGTAATTGTGTGTTCTGCAAAAGAGGTACTTTGAATTAATCGCCCAGCATCATCAAGTTGTAGTTTTAAGGTTGTAGAGTAAGTATCAGGTGCTCGCAAATCTGGATATATTGTCACTGCTTGACCTTGCCATTCTCCCAACAAGTCATCTATGTGCAAAGTTGGACGTTCGTCTGTTGGGGTTCCAGCTAGATGTTCTCGAATTAAGATTAATTCCTTTAGCTGACCAGTATTATCAAATAGTTGCACCAGACGCAATCGGCGATTTTCATGAACAAAAGCCAGCTCTCCACCAAATTCAGAAAATGGCCCTAGCTGAATTAAACCTTCAGAAAATGAACCATTTTCAAAAAACAGCAGACCCCCACCTACAGAATTAAAGTCTCTGATCACATCTTGTCCCGAACGGCTTAGAGTTAAGCGCACTTTCTGGCTATTGTTCAAATGTTCTAGGGAAAGACGACTAGGAGTATTGTTCAAAAGTACTCCTTGGGGAGAAAAATTGGTAAATGAACCTTCCCAAACACCAAGATTCTGCAAAAAACATTCCCATTGCGATTTCATAACGATTTCTCCCTTTGTCCTTTACCCACCCATGCCCAATACCAATGCCTAACCTTTAGCAAAACGTCGGACAGCAAATAAGCTTCCCATTAATCCTACAGCTGCACCGAAACTTAAAAGAATCAGGGGCAATAATAAAATTTCTGCTGGAGTGAGTTGCACCCTGTTGGTGATGACTTGGATAAACTCAGGTTGATTGACTAGCAACTTACCGAGAAACTGTTGAATCACAGAAATAAAACTCCAAGCGATCGCACCACCAACCAAACCAAAGGCAATTCCTTGTAAAATAAACGGCAGGTAAATCCAAACAGAAGTTGCTCCCACTAGTTGCATAATTTCAATTTCCTGGCGACGCGCCATGACAATCAGCCGAATTGTGGTGGTAGTGACTGCGATCGCTGTTAAAGTTAGAATAATCGTAATTGTTAAAGTAATCCAGTTCAGACCTCGGTGCAACTGGGCAATGCGTTTAACTGCTTCATCGACATACTGCACCGTCTCAACTCCTCGTAATTTAGCCAACTGGGTTGCTAAGGTTGGTACAACTTGAGAATTACGTGCTTTCACCTTCATCTCATCAACCAGAGGATTCTCACCTAGCTGCTGGGTAGCACCCTCAATATCAGAAATTCTCATTTCCTTAACTAACTTAGTCCAGGCTTCTTGTTTGGTAATGGTTTGTATTCCCGCTACCTCTGGCATTTTAGCGATTAGTGGCTCAATACTTTCGATTTGAGTATCCGGTTCGAGATAAACTGATACTTCTAGCTGGCTACCAAACTGATAGAGAAGTTTTTCAACTTGCCAAGAGGTTTGCAAACTAAAACCATATAAAAACAGTAACACCGTCACAGTACTTACAGCAGCCCAATTCATCCAACCTCCCCGCAGTAAACCGAGGAAAGTTTCTTTTAGCAGATAGTCAAGTTTCGTGAAAGATTTAAACACACATCACCTCAAAATTTGAACTTAACGCCAAAGCACTAAGTTCAGCTTTTGCGTCTTTGCGTTAATAACACCACTATTTATAGTCAATAGTGCAAAGTTTGCCAATATATCAGCTTTTATCGAACAGAATTCAGAATTCAGGAGTCAGGAGTCAGTTGGGTATTCTATATGACTGGTGGATAGCGCAGCGTTAGTGAGTCCGCGATAGCGAGTATTTTTGAGTCGCGTCTTGATTCTGATTTCTGAATTCTGACTTCTGAATTCTTCTTCAATCATTGCTACTTCCTTCTTCTGTCGTCCTGCTATCTTGACCATTTACCCGATATTCATACTATTTGCCACAGATATATTCACGATTGTCTCTAACAGTTATTGATAATAATTGGCTAGCTGTTCTGATTTCTCAGCAATTTTACTGTTATTTAAACTTGACCTCTAGGAAGAGGGAAAATAGTTTGGTATTTATACTATGTTTTTCTCTGAATATCGGAGTAATTTATAGGAGAAACAGATTAATTGAAGGGAAGTTAAACCATGAAATTCTTAAACAAAGCCAATTTGGACAATAGCTTATTAAACCAGATCCGCTCTCAGCTTGAGTCCGTAGAAATACATAATTCTAATCTGGCCAAACTATTGTGCAAAATAATTCCTTCCAATTGCCCTTTTGAAAGAACTCTTAAACTTTTCGGTCGGACTTTGCTTCACATTCCACCTTTATGTAAATTGAATCCTCTCTATGAGCAAATAGTTGGTCTTCGTTTTAAGTGTTTATTATATTTAGTCAATGAATGTGGTGAAGATGCCAGAAAATATTGCTAAACATTGGTTTCCATCAATAAAAAAATTGATTGGAGAAATCTTTTTACTAAGAAAAATTGTCTAGGAATCCTAGTTGCAATCAGATATGATTCAGAAATAAGCTAGCGAACGAATTACAATCGATTTCACATTCGGTAAGGCTCAGAAACTTTATGCGATGCAGGTGGCATCTTCAATAATTTGAATATGAGAAAGCATTAAAGAGTTAAGCTAGCTACTTTTCAAAAGTTGACTTAACAAACGCCAAAATTAAGAATGCCCCAGATATCAAGGCAATGCCAGCTACAAATACAATTGAGTTTAGTCCTGACACAAAAGCGTTGCTAATCGCTTGAGTTAAGGCATCGGAAGTGATAGACGCTGGAAGATCAGTAGAAAGTTTAGTGCCACTGTGCAAAGCATCAGCAACAATCCGATCTTGGATATCTGGCGGTACACCCCAAGCCAAGAGCGATCGCTTAAGGTTGGAAGTAAGTTGTTGAGTAAGAATTTTTCCCTGTAAAGCAATTCCCAAGATACTGCCAATACGATCGCTGGTGTTGATTACCGCCGAAGCAATTCCCAACTGAGTAGGAGGTGCAGTACTCATAGCTGTTGTTTTCAGAGGGGCGAGTGTCAACCCACTGCCAAAACCACAGAGAGCAAGCTTCCACCAAATTGCCCCATACTCGGTATCAGGACTAATTCCTATGAAAGCTAAAGTGGCTAGACCAGCTAACATCAGCCCCATCGCGATGAGCAAGCGCAACCCTAGCCGAGCAGCTAACCACCCGGAAACGAAGGATGCTAATATAAAACTCCCATTTATCGGCAGGAAACGCAAACCAGCCTCTATTGCTGAGTAGCCTTGTATTTGCTGCAAGAACAGGCTGAAGATAAAAAGCAAGCTGGCCAAAGTGAAAAACACTAAAATCGAAACAACATTAACTACTAGAAATGTTGAGTTTTTAAACAAGTTTAGTGGCAGCATTGAGTGGCTGCTACGAGATTCAACAACCAAAAAAGCTAGAAGACTAACTCCAATAACCCCTATCTGCACAATAATGTGCAGCGATCGCCCCCCCGCGTTCCCTTCAGTAAGTGTGTAGCTGATCGAGGTTAATAAGATTACACTGAGTACTAATCCTGGTATATCCAGACGCTGCAATGTTTGATTTTTAACTTCTCCTATAAAACGAGAGGAGACCACAAAGGCAATTATACCCAGTGGTATGTTGAGAAAGAACACACTTTGCCAACCTAAGCTATCCACCAATAGTCCGCCAAGTACAGGACCAGCGATCAGGGCGAGTCCTGAGATTCCAGACCACATACCGATGGCTTTAGCTTTCTCCTTGGGTTGATTGAATGTATGGGTGAGGATAGCCAGAGAACCAGGTATCAAAACAGCAGCACCGATTCCTTGAAGAGTTCGTCCAGCAATTAAAATTCCCAGATTGGGAGCGAAACCGCAAACAGTAGAGGCTATTGTAAAGATGACCAGTCCTATAAGGAAGACTCGCTTGCGTCCATAAATATCGCCCAATGTCCCACCTATCAGGATGAGACTAGCCTCGGCCAGAGTGTAGGCGTTGAGAACCCACTGTAATCCTGATACACCAGAGTCAAGACTGCTCTGAATCTTGGGAAGCGCCATGTGCATTATGGTCTCGTCAAGATTAGTCATGAACAATCCAGAACATATTGCTCCCAAGGTAGCAAGCTTAACACGATCTCGATTCATCGCTTTTATTACCTTTGCTATGTGGTGCTGCAAGTCTAGTTACCCCCCAAACTTCTTTATAAAGAGGAGTTGGGAAATCAAATCTGACCCTAGTGCATTACAGGAGAGTAGGAGGTAGGTTTTGAGTTCAGTAACTGCTGATAGTAATTATCAAGATTTTGGCATCCTTGCTCGCTAGATAACTGTTGTGCATCTTGCAAAGCTTTTTGAATAATTTCAGTGTTGTCGTCTGATAAAGCTTTTTCTAGGGCATTCGTTAACCCATCAACATCGTTAGGTGGTACAAGATAACCATTTACCCCGTCAATCATGTAATCAGAAACTCCACCACTATTAACGCTGACAACAGGAATCCCAGAAGCCATTGCTTCCACCATTGCTCCCCCAAAAGTTTCGTAAGGCGAAGGGCTACAAAATACATCACAACTCGCCAATAAGTTAGCCTTAGTTTCTCCAAAAATAAAACCTATAAAGTGGATGTTAGGAATCGGTTGTGCAAGTCTTTTCAATTTATTGACGATATCGACAGGCCCATCTCCAGCAATGATGAGAGAGAACTTTTCTTGCCTTGGCTTTAATCTTGCAAATGCTTGAATTAATAAATCAATTCGTTTCTCGAAAGCAACACGACCTAAAAAAAATATAACTTTGTTATTCTGCTCTTGAGCCGTTAACCACGGTTCTAAGCATTTGCGATTCCGACGACTAGGATTAAGTGCCGACAAATCTACTCCACGCACCAATACTTGATGAGCGTTAGAAATTCCCAATTGTTTAAGGCTTCTGGAAGCAGCAGGGCTAATGGCTAGGGTGGCATCACATTGATGATATAGATAAATACTTATAGGCTTCACAAATAGTTCTTTTACCAAGTTCCAAGCAGGATAAGTACTTGATTGGATGATACTGTAGTAATCTGTTCGATATTCTGTTATGTATGGAATACCATGTTTCCTAGCATAGTTCCTACCTACCAAATGCCACGTACTAAAGAAAAACAAGCCCTCTAGATCCACCACAGTAATTATATCTGGTTGATAATAGGCTAGCCTTTGACGAATTAGACGTGCTGCTGAGAATGTGGGAACACGAAGCAGGTTATAAACAATCCAAGGTTTTGAGGGGAAAGTTTCAATAATCAAGTTCTTTTCCAAACCTGGTGGTACTGTAGGAACGTCTGCTTCTTCCCAATGATTTGTTAATACTACTACACGGTATTTCTCTTGTTTAGCAAGCCATTGCACACGCTCCCAATTGAACCGAGCAGAACCACTGACTTCTGGAGGAAAAGTTGTAAAAATATAAACAAGAGTGTAAATTTGATTGGGATTCATAAATATAATATTTAGTGAAAAACTGTTTGTTCCTTGAAAATTAAACAAATGTTGAGAATATCTCAAAACTGAACAATTCAATCTTCACTTTCACTCGCTAAAGTTTGCTAACAAAAATCGCTGATAAATTATTGTCAAGAAACAAGACGTTTTAGTGAGGTATTTTTGTAACCAAGTGGTCGAAATACCAATTAAGTGCAGGTGCTAGCAAGCTGTGCAAGCGAGCTAGTAATGTCATTTCCCATCCTGGTGTAATCGCAAATTCTCCTCTATAAATACCGCGCACAATCATACGTGCTACACCTTCGGCGCTCCAAGTCTCAGCAGAGCTAGTAATCAACTTAGTTTCAACTGGCTTGGTTTTATTTTCTGCTTCTAATTGTGGAGTTTCGGTGTCAGGTGGATAAACAACTGATACTCTCACTCCTACAGGCTTAAGTTCACCTCGTAAAGATTCAGCTAAACCGCGAATAGCAAATTTACTGGGGCTGTAAGGTGTATAGCCATAAATACCAATGATTCCAGCACCTGAAGAAATCAGTACAATATGTCCGCGTCGTCGTTGGATCATTGCTGGTAGTACCGCTCTAATGGTGTAGAGTGTACCAAAATAATTAATTGCCATTGTTTGTTCAAACACCTCTATGGGTAGCTCAAGAAAGTATCCTGGGTGGGCTGATCCTGCGCAAGCGATCAGCATATCAGGTAGTCCAATTTGCTTTATGGCTTTGGCGATCGCTTGCTCAATTTGGTTTCTATTCGCTACGTCTGCTGAAATGCTTTGAATGCGTTGCTCTGGGTGTACTCTTGCTGTTTCAATCTCTGCTTGTGCTGTTTCTAGCTTGTCAATGTTACGTGCTATCAGCGATATATGTGCTCCCTTACTAGCTAATATTTGTGCTGTCGCTTTACCAATACCACTAGAGCCACCAGTAATAATTATGTGTTGCTTGTCAAATTTCATCTGTTTTTATTCAACTTTACAATTCATGTTTTGCAACTCGATATCATTGCAAAAAAACGCAACCTAAAAAGCTTTTTAGTAAGTTTATACCCCATTTACTTTTATTTCAAAAAGGGCAAGATGTCAGATAACTTTATAATTTCAATTAATCAATCCTAATTTTTTACCTACCTTGGCAAAGATTTCCAGAGCTTCATCAAGATGACGTTTCTCATGAGTTGCCATGACACTTGTTCTTAATAACGCGCTTGTTCGTGGTACTGCTGGATAGACAACCGAGTTGACATACACTCCAGCCTCCAGTAGCTCCTTGCCAAAAACCATACATTTGAGGTCATCACCAATAATCACAGGTATAATTGGTGTTTGAGAATCGCCAAGATGAAAGCCGAGGTGCTTTAGTCCCGATCGCCAGTATTGAGCATTTTCGTTAAGCTTCTTTACACGCCAAGGTTCAGAAATCAGAATATCTAGAGCAGTTGAAGCAGCGCAAACAGAGGTGGGAGGAATAGAAGCTGAGAATAGCATAGAGCGCCCGTGGAAGCGAATCCAATCAATAACCTTGGCTTCAGCCGCAACCCATCCCCCAATGGATGCTAAACTCTTAGAAAAGGTGCCGCAGAGAATCTCACAATTGCCGATGATGTTAAAATGTTCTTCTGTTCCCTTACCTGTGGCTCCGAGCATCCCCAGTCCATGAGCATCATCTACAGCTAAAGTTGCATTATAGCGATCGCATAAAGCCCTAATTTCTGGTAACGGCGCAATATCTCCTGTCATCGAATAAACACCGTCAATAGCCACCATTGTTGCTGATTTATCTGTAACTTCTTGTAATCGACGTTCTAAATCTTCCAAATTATTGTGTTGATACTGAACAACTTTGCAACGGCTCATAAATGCGCCATCGTACATACAAGCATGAGCCTGACTGTCCAAGACTAAGGTTGTGTTTTCGTTCATCAGGGCTGATATCAAGCCAAGATTAGCTTGATAGCCCGTCGTAAACACCAACACATCTTCATGTCCAAGGAAAGCCGCAAGTTTGCGTTCTAACTCCCGATGCTGTGTAGTTGAACCATTCAACAGGCGCGAACCTGTAAGGCTCGGGCCCTCTTCTAATGCAGCACGTGCGGTGGCTTCACGCACTCTGCGATCGGCTGTCAACCCTAAATAATTATTTGAGCCAAGCATAATCGCTTGTCGTCCTTCAAAGACACAGGTTGTGCCTTCATTGCGCTCTAGTTCTCGAAAATACGGTAAAAGTCCGGTAGCTCTTAACCGATCTGGTAGCGAGAATTCCCGTGCGCGTTGTAAAACATTTTTACTTGACTTATAAACTAAGCGCAAATGAGAATTTAAGTCGATTTTTGGTAAACTTTCTTTATGACCATTCAATTTCTCAGAAGCAGAGGTTGCTGTAACCTCAGTAAGGAATGGCTGATTAACACCTTCGCTTGTTATTTGTGGTAGTTCTTGGCGATCGGAAATGCTAGATTCAGCATCTTCTTTCGATGCCTGTAGGCTAAAAATTTCCCTGACTAACTCGGTAAGAGTTATCTCATCAAACAACTTCTCAATTGGTAGAACAATGTCATAATTTTCTTCGATATAGTTTTTAAGCTCTAAAACTTGAAGAGAGTCCAAACCCAAATTGTTAATTGGCTGTTGGGGTTGAATTTTAGAAGCTGGTATTCCCATAATTTGGGCGATTTTTTCACACAAATCAGAGTCTAAAGATAATTGTTCTGTTGTCAATTGACTTTTTGTTACATCTTTATGATTTTGGTCTAAAATACTACAACCAACAAGAGAAAGAGTTTTGGTCAGAAAAGCTTCTCGACAAGCATGGCGTTGAATTTTGCCACTAGAAGTTTTAGGGAGGGTTGCTGTTTTCAGTAACAAGACTCCATAAACTTGCATTTCATGTTGTTTTGAAACAGCACACCGGATTGCATTAACGACTTCTTCAGTATCGGCAGATTGGAAATTACGTTCGACTTCAGCGCTAATAACTAAACGTTCAACACCCTCAACTTCAACAGAGAATGCAGCACTACAATTGACTCTTAATAATGCATGACTCTGTTCTACTGTTAATTCAATATCTTGAGGATAGTGATTGCGTCCCCGAATAATAATCAAATCCTTGAGGCGTCCTGTAATAAACAATTCTCCGTCCCGCAAAAATCCTACGTCTCCAGTACGCAGGAAAGGGCCTTCTTTGGTATCTTCTAAGTAACTACAGAAAGTGTGTTCAGTTTCTTCTGGACGATTCCAGTAACCTTGTGCAACGCTCTTCCCAGAAACCCAAATCTCTCCCACTTGATTAGGAGGACATTCAGTTAGAAATTCTGGGTTAACGATGATAATTTTCTGGTCAATTGCTGTCTGTCCACAACCAACAAGAATACGGCTTCCCTTATTCTGACGATCTGTTACCACCAGATTTTTTTCCAGTGCAGCCGTTGAGACTGTTTGCAAGATGGGTGGACTGGTTTTTCGCCCTCCAGAAACAATTAATGTTGCTTCAGCTAGCCCATAGCAAGGGTAAAACGCCGACCGTTGGAAGCCGCAAGGTGAAAAAGTTTCTACAAATCGCTCTATTGTCTCTGCACGCACAGGTTCTGCGCCGTTGAAAGCAACTTCCCAACTGCTCAAATCAAGGTTAGCGCGTTGTTGGGGAGTTATTTTACTTACGCATAAGTCATAGGCAAAATTAGGCCCTCCACTCGTGGTGGCTTTGTAGCGAGAAATCGCTTGTAACGTAACCAGCACCAAGGCTTTTGCAAGAACGTTGTAGGTGATATGAGTGTCACAGGAACGCCACAAAAAAGTGCTTGTAATACTCCACCAATCAAACCCATATCGTGATATTGAGGTAGCCAGATGACACCTCGACTGGTTGGTTTATGTTCGTAAAACTGCTGTATTAGACCCAAATTATGCAGCAAATTCCCATGACTTACCATCACTCCTTTCGGTGTCCCCGTAGAACCTGAAGTGTACTGGAGAAATGCCAAAGCATCGCTATTTATTTTTAAAGGCTGCCAATCTTGTGCAAAGTTGTTCGTCAGATTTTCGGTAGCAATGTAATGCAAAGCTCCTAGTTCTGGTTCTTGTTTTAAGCTGCGTTTAATATTGGTAAGAACAGATGTTGTTGTCAGGGCTAAACTAGCTTGGGCATCTTTCACAATCGCTTGTAACCTTGTCATGCGCTGATTGCGGCGCGGTGGATATACGGGAACAGCAGTAACACCTGCGTACAGACACCCAAAAAAAGCAGTAATAAATTCCAGTCCAGGAGGGTATAAAAGCAACGCTCTTTCTCCAGTAGCTTTTATGCTCTGTAACTTTGCAGCAAGCGATCGCGCTTTTTGATCTAATGCTTGATAAGTTAAGCTAACTTCTTCTGTTTCTCCATTAACTAAAAAGGTATATCCTATTTGGCTTTGTTGCTGTAATGCTCTTTTGCATAACAGGTCAACTAAAGTCGCTTCAGTGCGAGTTACTACTGAAAATAAATTATTGTTCATTAACGCTCCTACTCCGTTATCAGCAAGCATCAGTGAAATGAGAATCTTTGTACAAGCTCGAGCAAGTTTTTCTTGACACTCTTGAATTTTGTGTAAATGAGTTAGTCAATGTGCATACAAATAAGGAGTTTTTCTAGCGGTTAGTCTTTGAAAATTTCTGTAAATTTCACGGATATGGCAAAAACTACTCAAAGTGCAAAATATAAAAATTTAATCCAGATCGACTTATAATCGAACAATATCTCTTCGGGAAAAAGTTTAAATCATCAATAAATATGAAAACAGGCTAGTTTTTATCTTTATTAACAGTGGTCGCTTAACTCTTTAATTGCAAAGATAAAGTATTAGTAAGAATTTATTAATAAACAAAAACTTAAGCTACCATTTGTTTGACCATCAGACGAATCAATGAGCCATAAATTTTGACAGGTAATTTGATACTAACTATTTATTAAGTTACAACTTATTAACAGCCCAATCAAGGGTTAGTACAAAATATCCCACTTTTCCTACCTTTCCCACCTTTCCCACTTGACAAAACAATTCAAAATCAAAAATTCTATTAAAAATAAGAATTTTGAATTAATTACGAATATAGGGTCTCACACTCATTAAATTTTAATGCTTTTCTATCATTGATGGCTTGACAATATTACTGGTTTTGTGGTGAATGAAACTCAGAATTTAGTTTTGGAAAAAGGTTACAGTTTTTCTCCATTCCCCATTAACATTTATAAAAGTTATCCAGGGTTAGCAGATTCGGGTAATGCTAACAGGATTTGAGGAAAAGAAAAGCTAAACCAAAACATCTTTTGCACTTTGCATAAAAGGCAAAGATACTACTAGTAAGTTTCAAGAATACTTCACAGAAATAAAAGATCCCAGAGTGAAAGGACGAGATGGCGAGGATGAATGTCGGATTTGTTCTCTGCACAGTCTACAGAATTTTGCTTTGTTACGTTGTATTACACCCAATGCCTTAGAGCGAGAAACATCTTTTCGCCGCAGTATTCGCCAAAAATCAGGGAGAGCAGTTATGAACATCGGTACATGATTTCTGTTTTAGGGGCAGATATCCCAAACTCAACACTCTGCTAGAATCCACCTGTCAATAGGGTTTGAGACGCGCTAACTCTGGGTTTTTGGTATACTCCAGGACTTTTTAAACATCCTCTAACTGAGATTGATAGAATGAAAATAGTAGGAATTTTCACCATTTAGCCATCAAGACTCATGCCCTCTGAAATTGCTGTCGAGAAAAAAAAGTTAAAAAATCCACCTTTGGAGCTTCATTATTTAGGCGATCGCGTGCTGCGTCAAGCTGCAAAGCGAGTTGCGAAAGTCGATGACCAACTCCGGCAAGTGGTGCGCGAAATGTTGCAAACGATGTATAGCAAAGATGGCATTGGTTTGGCTGCACCCCAAGTGGGAATTCACAAACAACTAATTGTCATCGACCTGGAACCAGAGAATGCAGCTAATCAGCCTTTGGTGTTGATTAACCCCACTATCAAACAGGTAAGCCGTGACATCTCTGTTGCCCAAGAAGGATGCTTGAGCATTCCCAACGTATATCTAGACGTGAAGCGTCCTGAAGTCGTGGAAATTGCCTATAAAGACGAGTACGGTCGTCCCCGGACATTAAAGGCTAATGACCTTCTGGGACGCTGCATTCAGCACGAGATGGATCACCTTAACGGCGTGGTATTTGTAGACCGTGTAGAAAACTCCTTGACTTTAGCCCAGGAGCTATCTAAGAATGGCTTCTCGTATCAAGCGGTGAAACCAATAGCATAGGGGGGCAGTAGTGTATTTAACTCCAAAAAGCAGTTTATTTCTCGGTGGTTCTTGTGTAAGCGCGATCGCAGCCGTTGGTTCGATTTTTGAACTCGGTTACGGACAACCAGATTTTGGTTTCACAGCCACGGCAATTATCCTGGTATTGAGCATTCCACTCACAGGATTATTTTTCTTTGCCGCAGTTAAGGACGCAAGGGCTAACATGAAATAAGCATCAGGTACATAAAAAAGGTAAAGGGATGAATTAAAAAGGCAAAATTCATTCTTTTACCTTTTATTTTTGCTCTGGATTTTCCATAGCCCCTAAAGCTTTTAGCGTCATTAACTGCGCTGCGGTTAACCCTGTAACCCCGGTAATATTCATTCCTTCGTAGGGTCGTGGCGATCGCAGTGTTCTTAAGCACTCACCCGTCGATACATCCCAAAGCTTAATTGTCTCATCTTGGCTACCACTAATCAGGGTTTGACCATCAAGACTAAAAGCAACTGACTTTACCCAATTAGCCCCCTGCAAAGTTTTAAAGCACTTGCCGTTATAGACATCCCATAATTTTATCGTTTGGTCTTCACTGGCACTAGCTAAAGTCTGACCATCGGGGCTGAAGGCAACTGACCAGATTCGATTAGTATGTTCTTGCAAAGTTGTCAAGCACTTGCCCATGAAAACATCCCATAACTTCACTGTTTGGTCATCACTGCCACTAGCTAAAGTCTGACCATCTGGGCTAAAAGTAACCGATCTGATCCGATTGCTATGTCCTTCCAAAATATGGAGACATTCGCCTGTATAAATATCCCATAACCTGACTCTTTGGTTTTCACTGCCACTAGCTAAAGTTTGACCATCGAGACTAAAGGCAACCGATCTTACCCAACTGGTATGCCCTTTCAAGGTCTGGAGACATTTGCCGGTGTAGATATCCCATAATTTAACCGTTTGGTCGTCACTGCCGCTAGCTAAAATTTCACCATCAGAACTGAAGGCAACTGACCTGATTCGATTGGTATGTTCCTGTAACCTTTTGAGGCATTGTCCTGTGTGAACATCCCATAATTTAATTGTTTGCTTTTCGCTGCCGCTAGCTAAAATTTCACCATTGGGACTGAAGGCAATTGACCGTACCCAACTGTTATGTCCCTCCAAAATTCTGAGGAATTTATCGTTACGAACATCCCATAATTTAACTGTTTGCTTTTCACTGCCGCTAGCCAAAGTCTGACCATCGGCACTGAAAGCAACTGACCTGACTCGATTGCTATGTCCCTGCAAGGTTGTTAAGCACTCACCATTATAGACATCCCATAACTTCACTGTTTGGTTTTCGCTACCACTAGCTAAAGTCTGACCATCGGGACTGAAAGCAACTGACTTTACCCGATTGGTATGCCCCTGGAAGGTTTTCAAGCACTTACCATCATGAACATTCCATAACTTCACTGTTTGGTCATCACCACCGCTAGCTAAAATTTCACCATTGGGACTAAAGGCAACTGACCATACCCGATTGGTATGTCCTTGCAGGGTTTTCAGGCATTTTCCAGTATGAACATCCCATAATTTCACGGTTTGGTCGTCACTGCCGCTAGCTAAAATTTCACCATCGGGGCTAAAAGCAACTGACCTTACCCAATTGTTATGCCCCTGCAAGGTTGTCAAGCACTTACTATTGCGGATATCCCATAATTTAATTGTTTGCTTTTCACTGCCACTAGCTAAAGTTTGACCATCGGGACTAAAAGCCACTGTTCTGACTCGATTAGTATTCCCCTGCAAGGTTGTCAGGCATTTTCCAGTATGGACATCCCATAATTTTACTGTTTGGTCTTCACTGCCACTAGCCAAAGTTTGACCATCGGGACTAAAAGCAACTGACCTTACCCAATTGCTATGTCCCTGCAAGGTTTTTAGGCATTTTCCAGTATGAACATCCCATAATTTCACTGTTTGGTCATCACTGCCACTAGCTAAAGTTTGACCATCGGGACTAAAAGCTACTGATTTTACCCAACTGCTATGTCCGGTACAGCTAAAAAGTAGCTTTCCATCCTCAACTTGCCACAAATAAGTCTTGCCATCAGCATCACCCGTAGCTAAAAGTTTTCCATTTGGGCTAAATGCTACTGACGAAATACTAACTAATGTTTCGGAAAAAACGGACTTAGCTAAATCAGCATTGGTAAAATTCACCCGATGCAAATTCACGCTTTGTAAATATGCTTGCCAAATAGTCAAATTAGAAAATTCATAGCCGCTTAAATCAGTTTGTAATTGACAAAGTATATTTAGCAGATTTCCACCCGCATATCCTGGTGTTTGTGGAAGATGTTGCAGATACCATAAAATCTTAGATAGCTGATTATCTATATTTTTTTTAGAACATCTAAAAAAAGTTGACAATCTCTCGATAATCGGTTTGAGAATCAGAGATATTTGAGTATTCCTAATATAATCTTTGGTTGTAGCTTCTATTAAAGCATGACTGTTAAATAGTTCAATTTCACCAGTGGTAATTTCGTGATAAACCTGTTCAACCAGTCGGTCAATCATATACTCCATCACTACAGACTGGAGGGTGAAAAGCGCTGTTCTCTGTTCAATTAGCGATCGCCGCCGTAGAGATTCTAGCGCTTCCATCACTTCCCTTTTGGTTAAGGGACGCACAATATCATTTAGCAATTCGTCGATAGAAACTAACTCGCGCTTGATTGCTAGCCAATAAATTATTTCTTTTTCAATCTCTGACAACCGCTCAAATTGCTGGTCTAGTAAATTTCGAGTATCGCCAAAAATGATCTCTCCTTGAGCGAGAAAAGCAGCGATATCACCACCAAATAACTCCCGAATTGGCTCAGAAACTAGCTTTAATGCTAAAGGATTACCTGAATACTTCTCAATTAATTTGGCCCATTCCTGTTGTAATCCAAATAACCCTTTATCTTGAAGAATTTCTTGCCCTTCTGTTTTTTCTAAGCCAATTAACGATAATGTTCTAACTGGTGATGTTTCTCCCTCTAAAGAAGCAAATTCTTTTGGTTTTTCACGAGATGTCAGCACCAAACAGCTTTGATGTGGTTCTTCCCCTACCCGCCTAAGTAGTTGACCATAATCTTCGTATTCTTGTCTATATTGTCCGGCGCGATCGCCTGATTGTAAAATTGTCTCTGTGTTATCAAATACCACAAGACAACGATGCTCTCGTAAATAATTAATTAGCAGCGTTACTTTCCCATCTACGCTTTCTGGCAAATTTGTTTCCTTCTCATCAGATAAAAACCCGATCAAGTTCGCCAACATCTCTGCAACGGGTGGCGCATTGCGGAGACTCCGCCAAATCAAATACTCAAAATTATCCTGAACTTCCTTTGCCAGTTTCACAGATAAAGCAGTTTTGCCGATTCCCCCCATTCCCAATATTGCCACTAGCTGGCATTTATCCTGAATAAGCCACTGCGTTAGCCCAGACAATTCTGCGATGCGTCCTCGAAAAAAGCAGACACCAGGCGCTTCACCCCAATCTTGACGGTTTTGGGTAATGGATTGCTCAGTCTGTGAAGATGCTTGATACTCAGATTCTATAACTTGCTGTAACTTAGTGAGCTTGCCCGGGCCGCTACCAGTAACATTAAATTTCTTATAAACTTCACTTAATCTTTTGCGTACTGCTTCGGCACTGATTGCCAATTTTTTCGCGATCGCATTTGGCGATTGTCCCTCAACAGAATATAAAAAGACTTCGATCTCGCTGTTAGACAAGCACCGTTTTTCGGCTAAAGCCAAAAGAACGTTTTCGGAAATGACACTCATACTCACACAAAGACAGATTACAAACCAATGTTATCTCACTATGTGAGATAACATTACTGTTAATACAGCATCTTCTCAACATTTCAGAGTAAACATTTGCTGCTTTGGGAATGCTTTCTTGGGCTTTGGCGTTTTTCTCTAACGGGATGGGCGATCGCGCCAATGAGTTTAGTGTACCTCACCTAAACAGTGCTGAGTAATGAGTAACGAGTAATGAGTAATGAGTTAGGAGTTAGGAGTTAGGAGTTAGGAGTTAAGAGTTAGGAGTTAGGAGTTAGGAGTTAAAAATTTATTATTATCCCCTGCTCCCCTGCTCCCCTGCTCCCCTGCCCCTCGGTCACTGAGCGTAGCCGAAGTGCTGCTCCCAAACGCCGACCTACTTAGTTTGTGCAACTGGCTGCACGCGCAAACCCTCTGTCTCATCAACCGTAGGAGTGGCAATCAGCGATTCATTTCCTGTCAGACCTGATGTAATTTCTATTTCAGTACCATAATCTCGCCCAACGGCAACTTTTTGATAATGCACTGTGTGGTCTTTAGTTACAGTTGCTACCTGCGTACCTCCGGCATTAACAACTAAGGCACTATCTGGCACAACAAAGGGAGGATTAGCGCGGTTAATGGAAAATCTGACATTGGCATACATCCCAGGTCGCAGCGTCGCGTCTGAATTGTGTACTTCTAATTGTGTCAGCAAAGTACGAGTAGTTGGGTCTATAGCGTTGCTAGTACGCACTACTTTACCCGTAAACACTCGTTGGGGTAACTCTTTGACTGTAATTTGGGCTGTTTGTCCAGTTTGAAGTGACTGTGATAAACTCTGAGGAACACTCACATTTACCTTGAGATTGTCATAAGCAGCAATCGTATAAAGGCTGCTATTGCTAGTGTTAGTGTTGCTGCTACTGGTGTTGCCATTACCTGCTGAAATTAAAACACCTGTATTGACATTACGTGCAGTAATCACTCCGGCAAAAGGAGCAGTGACTTTCTTATAAGACTGCAATACGGTATTACGCTGAAAATTTGCTTGACTTGCGTAGGCGTTAGCTTGTGCTGCTTTGATGTTGGCAGAGTCAGAATTAACAGTGTTTTGTGCAGCCTCAACGCTGGCAAGATTAGCTTGATATGTAGCATATTTTGTATCTGCATCTTGTTGAGGTACTGCACCTTCCTTGACAAGAACTTGCCAGCGCTGCCAGCTCTGACGTGCGATCAATAAATTAGCGCGGGCTTGCTTCAAATCAGAAACGCTTTTAGCTAAATTAGCACGAGTTTGAGATACATTCGCTTGTGCTTGCACTACCTCTGCCTTCGCTTGCAGAACTTGCTGATCGGTGTCTGGTGAATCAATTTCTGCCAACAACTGACCGGCTCGGACGCGATCGCCAATATCTGCATACCACCGCCGTAAATACCCAGTACTGCGAGCGTAGATGGTCGTTTGATTCTGGGCTACAACACTACCAGGTAATTCCAATTTGGTAGCACCAGTAGCGCGACGGGGAACGATCACGTTGACTGAAGGTACTGTGCTTGCTTCCTTGACTGCTGCTTGTAACTCTGACTTTTGGCTTAATCGGGGTAGAATACCTATCGCCAGTAAGCTACCAAAAAAAACAGCACCAATTACAGCCCAACCAATTCCACCGATGCCGCGCCTGTGTTTTCTAGAAGTCTTTTGTTGTTCAGAATCAGGAGATGGACGATGCTGAGAATCCATAGGTAAACTGTCCTGTATTATCTTAAATTTGCAGAAATTTAGCAGCTAGAGTCATTACCATTATTAGACTTCTTACAGAAGTGCCATTTAGGTAAGGGATAAAGGGAAAAGCAGCTTAGAGGATGTTTTAAAAATGGTTGGCTGTAATTTTAGGCACTTGTTGATCCCCCCAACCCCCCTTAAAAAGAGGGGCAAACTTTCTCTCTCAAAGTCCCCCTTTTTAAGGGGGACTTAGGGGGATCTAAAACGTTTTTATACCGACCAGAGGAAGTTTAAAACATCCTCTTAGAAAAAACTCTTTTCCTTTAACCTTTTCCCTTTCCCCTACGGTGTACACACAAGTTTTTGACTTGCACCTTAATTGCATTGACTTGCACCTTAATTGCATTGACCTGCACCTTAATTGCATTGACCTGCACTTTAATTGCATTGACCTGCAAAAATGAATCTACCCTACGTTACGTAGTAACTTTAAAAGATTTGTGTGTACACCGTAGCTCCTAAAATATGTCTATGACTTGCCTTGAGATGATGACAACGAATATGCTGTCTTTGAATCGGAGAAATTTAAATCGTCATCATCCTCATCGATAGGACGAGGTGGTTGACGCCGCATAATGCTGTATACAACAGGTACAAAGATCAGTGTCGCGACTGTTGCAGCTGACAAACCGCCAATTACGGCGCGACCCAAGGGTGCATTCTGTTCGCCACCTTCACCAAGACCAAGAGACATTGGCACCATCCCGATCAGCATGGCTAAGGCAGTCATCAACACCGGACGCAACCTTGTATAACCTGCTGCTAGGGCTGCTTTATAAGCATTTTCCCCTTCTGCACGTTGCTCATTCGCAAAAGTAATCATCAGAATACTGTTCGATGTCGCTACGCCTATACTCATAATTGCACCCATTAACGAAGGGACGCTAAGAGTGGTACGGGTGACAAACAACATCCAAACGATCCCGGCTAAAGCACTTGGCAGCGCCATCATAATAATCAGGGGATCGAGCCAAGATTGAAAGTTCACTACCATTAAGCAATAAACCAACACAATTGCAAACACAAGTCCTAAACCAAGTCCCAAAAACGAAGAGTTCATCGTTTGCACTTGTCCGCGGACATTAATCTGACTTCCTTTAGGCAATTTTTTCTGATAATCAGCGATGATTCGATTTACATCATTGGCAACTCCCCCCAGGTCGCGACCAGAGGCGTTAGCGTAGATATCGAAAACTGGCTGAATGTTGTAGTGATTCACAACTTGCATCACTGTGTCGCGTTTAACACTAGCTAAATTACCTAAAAGTTGGGGTGTAGTTTGACCGTTGCCAACTGGCGTATTTTTTAGGCTGTCAATAGAGTCAATTTTGTACTGAGGAACTTGTACAGCCAGGGTGTAACTCACACCTTTTTTGGGATCGAGCCATTGGTTGATTGCAGCTTGACCGCTTGAACTTAAGGAAGTAAGGACGCTATTGGCAACATCACGCTGGGTCATACCCAATTGTTGAGCCTCGGTGCGATCGACATCAAGACGTAATTTGGGAGCATCGACAACTTGTTGAAGATGTACATCTACAGCCCCAGGAATGCGCGTCATTCGCGCGGCGATTTGTTGGGCAATTTCAAAGTTGGCTTTTGAGTTTTTCAGAGGCCCAGATATTTGCACATCAACAGCAGCAGGCAAACCGAAATTGAGAATTTGAGTCACGATATCAGCCGGCTCAAAAAAGAAAGTGTAGCTGGGAAATGTCGCTTTCAATTTCTGGCGGAGTTCCTTGACGTAAGAAAAAGTTTCACCAGATTCTTTTAGGGAAACAAGAATATCTGCATCAGCCTGCCCAATTGTCGCGCCGTTGTAGCCATAAGTAAGGTTAATGCCACTGGTGGGTAAGCCGATGTTATCCAGAATCAGAGCGAGATTATCCTTCGGTACAGTCTGGCGGATAACGCCTTCAACTTGGCTAACAATTTTTTCTGTCTCTTCCAAACGAGTACCAGGTAAGGCTCGAACATGGAGGCTAAACTGACCGCCATCGACTTCTGGGAAAAAATCTTGACCGACGAACGGCAACAAAACTCCGGCACTGACGATAAAAGCACCAAACAACACAAAAACTATGCGACGGTGATTTAATGCTGAGGTCAGGACACCATAGTACCAACTGCGAAATTTATCAAATTGTCGGTTAAATTTTTCGTGTAGCCGCCATATCCAATCTTTTTTCACAGGTTTGGCAGTTGTCGTTGTTGCTTCTTCTGTTTGCTGGTGGTTGTCGTGACCATTATTGTTTTGGGCTGGCGAATCTAAATGATGGCGATCGCGATTATCATGGATTTCGACTAGTGAATGGCTGTGGCGATCGCCGTGACCATTATTGTTTTGAACTGGCGAATCTATATAATGGCTGTCGTTACCATTATTATTTTGAACTGGCGAATCTAGATGATGGTTGTCGCTATGACCATTATGCTCCTCGTTTTCTCTATGCCAGTCTGCTTCGGATGGTAAAAGATAGCTTGCCATTGTCGGTACTACAGTCCGAGATAGCACATAGGAAGCAAGCATCCCAAATACTACCGCCATCGCTAGGGGGACAAACAGGTACTTTGCCACTCCACTGAGAAACACGACCGGCACAAAGACAATACAAATACATAATGTTGCTACAAGTGCTGGAGTAGCGATTTGCTGCGCCCCATCTAAAATTGCTCGCTTGATGGGTTTACCTTGTCCGAGATTTCGGTGGATATTTTCAATTTCGACTGTGGCATCATCTACCAAAATACCAACAGCTAAGGATAAACCACCTAAAGTCATGATGTTGAAAGTTTGTCCCAAACGACTCATCACAATAATTGAAACTAGCATCGACAAAGGAATCGATACGGCTACAATTACCGTGCTGCGCCAACTTCCCAGGAAAATCAAAATCATCAGCGCAGTGAGACAGGCTGCAATCAATCCTTCTTTAAGAACGCCTTCGATAGAAGCTTTCACAAATATAGATTGATCGAACAAAAATGATAAATTCAGTTCTGGGGGTAAGGTGGATTGGATGCGAGGCAAAGTTTTTTTGACTCGCTCGATCACATCAATGGTTGAGGCATTGCCACTCTTTAGGATACTAAGTAAGCTCGATCGCCTGCCATTCTGACGGACAATGTTCGATTGCACGCCAAAGCCATCTCTTACCTGCGCGACATCACGAATGGAAATGACAGTGCCATTAACTTGCTTAATTGGCAAGTCATTGAGGGCTGCCACCACATTTGGACTATTGTTGATTTGTACGGCGAAGTCGCGATCGCCTATTTTCATATCCCCTGCTGGCAAAACCAGGTTTTGGGCACTGACAGCATTAGTCACATCTTGGGCAGAAACGCCATTAGCCAACATCGCTTGAGGATCGATATCAACCATAATTTGCCGAGGTTTACCACCATAAGGTAGAGGTACACTCGCGCCTTGCACTGTGGCTAATTGGGTGCGGACGAAGTTGGTAGCATAGTCGAAGAGTGCTTCTTCCGGCAAGGTTTTGCTACTGACACTCATCTGGATAATCGGCACGCTAGAAGCGTTGTATTGAATGATGAATGGCGGTGTAATTCCAGGTGGCAAAGGACGGAGAATTGTTTGGCTGACAGATGTAATTTGAGCGACTGCTGAGGCGATATTAGCGTTGGGTTGAAAGAAAACCTTGACAACGCTAACACCACTTAAAGATTGAGACTCAATGTGTTCGATGTCACCAACGGTTGTGGTCATAGCACGTTCGCTAATGGTGACGATTCGCTGTGCCATTTCCTCAGATGTGGTTCCCGTGTAAGTCCAAACTACGCTGACAACCGGAATGTTAATTGCAGGAAAAATATCAACTGGTGTACTAAATATCGTCACTGCACCCAGGATCGCAATCATCAAAGCGGCGATCGCGAATGTATACGGAAGACGTAAAGCAATTTTGACGATCCACATAGTTAGTTAGGATACTTCAAAAGTTTTTTGTGTTAAAGCTGTTCTACTGAGGTTGGCGTGTTAGTTAATTGAAGTTGTTCTATTTGGAGTTGCTCAACTAGCCACTCAATTTCTGATTTGATGACTTCAACCGCACGCCTTCGCACTTTCCCTTGATATAAATCATCAGTAACTTCCAGTGCTTTTTTTTCTGCAAGGCGTAACTGACATGACATCAATCGATGTTCGATTAACCGCACTCGTTCTTCAGGTAATAAATAGCTAAAGAAAAAAAATTTGATTAGGAATCGCGATCGCGCATTTACCCAACTTTCATGAGGATATGACAACATCTCTTTATACCAAGTGTTTTTGCCGAGGGGTGTAATCTCATATACCTTTCCACACTGCCCACCTTCTTCTCCTTGTTCTGCACATAAAATCACTTCACCTTGTTCTTCCATGCGCTTCAGCAAAGGATAAATTGCACCATAGTTGACACAAATACTGCAACTCATAAACATTTCGAGTTGCTGTTTGAGCCGATAACCATTTAATGGCTCTCGCTGTAATAGACCTAATACTGCCAACTTCAGCATTTTGATATATCAATCTGATATGTCGATCAACAATATCAAATTGAGCTTTTTTAGCCAAGTACCCAAGGTTCAATTGTCAGGATTCTCTGTGATGTCGCATGACCAAGGAAGCAGGAGAAGCAGGGGAGGAAAAAAGTTAATTCTTCCTCCCCTGCCTCAAGAACTTGCCTCAACAGATAAATTTGTTAACCCAAGCGTATTGGACTGACTACCAACAGGCGAGACAGTTGAGTATTTTTAGTATTTTTTTATTTGGAAGTCCCAAAAACGAAGAATCATTTGGAGATTTCAGCCAGATTTGTAGTATCTTGTGCTATTTAAAAAATTTTCTTTATAGTTTACCTTGACCTAAGTAACTTAGTTACTTTATAGTGAGTATAACAGCTTAGTCAATAGTAACTTAGTAAGGTTACATCAAAAAAAAGGAACTTGGTGAGTTAAAACTTACGCAATAACTTTTTGAAACTCTGATTTTTACGCTTCTCTACGAGAGGCTGTGTCAAGGCAACGGGAACGCCTTCAACGAATATATCCTTGACATCTACGTTTATTTCATAATTTTGCGTAAGTCGTGTGAGTAAGAAGTAAAGGCAGTGGTTGGAAGCGTCAATTCTGAAAAAGGCAAACATCAAAATTGTCTGTCAGAATTGCGAGGTTTCAATGCACGTAGTGCGCGCTATCTGCGATTACGAGCATTGAGCGTCTAATTGTGATATCCAGATTGCCCTGGCAATTTATTGAGGAGCTTAAATTTTCATTATCTGCAAATATTCAAGACCACCGTCGGTGGCATTCCAACTCCACTCAGGAGTAGGACTATTGTTTACCTTGACTTGGTGGGAGCAATGTTGTGGGCATTAGCTGTTTCCTGAGTGTGGTCGGGGGAGGCTATCTGCTACCTAGATTCAACTTTTAAAACAGGAGAAAACCTATGAAACCGAGTCTTAAAGACAACGATAATCTGCTGTTCGAGTGGTTTTGTAAAGGACTCAAGTATTTTATGCTGGCACTGCTGGGCGTTGCATTAGCCTTTGTTGTGTCTCATACTTTTGGCGCTTACATAATAGTTGGGATGCTTTTATCCACAGGTCTATGGATATGGATTGTGAGGATAGCAATTTCCCTAGTCTGTCTATTTGCGATCGCCATGATTGTTGAGTCCTGGAGTTAAGGCTCATTGTGACACTCAATAAATAGCCTTTGGTTAACTTCACTCAGCCAAAGGCTTTGATTTCTGAAGTGATTTGCGTAGACAGGCAATAGGCAATAGGTAATAGGCAATAGGCAATAGGCAATAGGCAATAGGTAATAGGCAATAGGTAATAGGCAATAGGCACTCTTGCAAGGGGAAAGAAGGCTTCCTAGTTCTACTGAGGTTTTTCAAAAATTAAATATGAGTCCTATATCTGTTTTTACAGATAGTCTGCTAAAGGTGAGTTACAGATGATAATTAGCTTCTAAAATAGAAGAATGCTATCAACTCCTACTCAACTATTGCGACTGTCTCAAGGACAACTGAACTTACTAGAAGCTTGTCCGCGTAAATTTCAACATACTTACTTAGAAAAACTCAATTCGCCCTCAAATCCAGAACAAGAAGAACGGCTAACTTTGGGTAGTCGCTTTCACTTGCTAATGCAGCAGCGAGAAATGGGTTTGCCAATTGATAGTTTCTTGCAAGCAGATGCTCAACTGCAAAGCTGGATGCTGTCTTTTGCTGATGCAGCCCCAGAAATTTTAACGGCTGCATCTGATAATCAAACTTTTCGTGAAAGTGAACACTACCGCACCCTGCAAGTTCAGAACTATTTGCTAACGGTTGTCTATGATTTATTGATTGCAGATAACCAACAAGCGCAAATTCTCGACTGGAAAACTTATCCTAAACCACCCAATAAACGCAAGTTAGAATCCAACTGGCAAACACGGCTTTATATGTATGTCTTGGCAGAAACTAGCGACTATTTGCCAGAAAATATTTCTATGACTTATTGGTTTGTCCAATCTGAGGGTAAGCCGCAAAATATTAAATTTAATTACAATACGGTTCAACACACACAAACAGCAAAGAAACTTAATCAACTGTTAAGCCAGTTAACTAATTGGCTAGAAAATTACCAAAATAACCAGCAGTTTCCGCAAGTTGGGGAAGGTAGTAAAAACTGTGATTATTGTCCGTTTGCTAAACGGTGCGATGCCTATGACGGTAAACTACGCACACAAGCAACTGAAGAAGCAGTGAAAGACTCATTGCCAAATTTTGACAGTATTCAAGAAGTCTCACTTTGATTTGATCCGCAGGATTTGGTTACTAAAACAGATTCCTTATATCTGTAGAGTCTTGTGGAAAATTGAAAAGTAATGTAAAGTCCTTTTTCTAACTCTAAAACATTTGAAAGCATTTTGATTTAAAAAGCTAGATTCGGTAAATGCTCTTTTTTTTCATTCAACAACATATCTATAGTAAATAAATCACCATTTCTAAATTTATGTCAACTTTTGATGAAACTGAAGCAATTTATGTACGCGAATTAGGAATTGATGACATTGCTCCCGTTTATCACTTGGGAGAAGGGTTATTTACCAGCGATTTATACCCTTATTTATACCGCACTTGGGATGAATGGGAAGTGATTGGACTTTACAACACCGATCCAGAATACTGTCTTGTGGCTGAAACAGATGGGGAATTAGCAGGATTCGTTTTGGGAACCATCATCACCAAAGCATCCTGGACTTATGGATATATTTTATGGCTGGGAGTTAGCCCGAAGTATCAGCGTCGGGGAGTTGCAGACAAGTTGGTTGATAAAGTCGTCGCCCGGATGATTGAAGATGGGGCAAGGTTTATGCTGGTAGACACTGACCCTACGAATACTTCAGCATTAAAGTTTTTTAACCGCAAAGGTTTTGGTAATATCCGCCAGCATATTTTCTTGTCGATGAATTTAAGCAAGCATGAATATTATGGCAGATTAATTGATTACGAACACCAAAAAGCTGAAAGAGCAGGTTATAGGCGTTCGCGTCCAGCAATTCGTGCCCGTAAAGCTGATAGTGTAGCAAATGAAGTCATCCTCAATCCTCTAGTAAATGAATCTCAAATAACTGAGGAGCAATCTTCAATCTAACAAAAGTTAGGAGTAACCCTTTCAAAGCAGGTAAAATTTTTAGACAATAATTCCTCTTTTTTCCGTGTTCTCTGCGCCTCTGTGGTTCAATAAATTACTTTCAAACTGTAGACGCATAGAAAACGCAGAGAGAAAAGCATGATGGCGATCGTTAATTTTGAATTTAGAGCAAAGTGGTGTGACTTATGTGTATAGAATTTGGGCGGGAAATCTGCGGCAATCTTGACATTGCAGAATCGCGGGAGTGGTTAGTTACTAATGGTATTGGTGGTTACGCCTCTGGGACTGTGGCTGGTTTGTTGACTCGCCGTTATCACGGACTACTGGTAGCAGCATTGAAACCACCTTTGGGTCGTACCTTAATGCTGGCAAAACTAGATGAAACTGTCCTGTACGATACTCGTTCTTATTCTCTAGATACTAATCGTTGGGCAGATGGTATTGTCAGTCCCCACGGTTATCAGCATATTGAACGTTTTTCTCTGGAAAGTACAATTCCTGTATGGTGTTTTGCTGTTGCTGATGCCTTATTAGAAAAACGCGTATGGATGCAACAAGGCGCGAATACAACTTATGTGCAGTATACTTTGCGTCGTGCCACTCAACCGCTAAAGTTGACGCTCAAAGCAATAGTCAACTATCGCGATTATCACAGCGACACTCAAAGTAATGGTTGGCAGATGTCTGTTGAGGAGGTGGAACAGGGGATTTGTGTAACTGCTTATCCGGGTGCTGTACCACTATATCTACTAAGTGATTCACCTAAAGGCGATGCCTACGGCGGCAAGCTACGCAGCGTTTCACGTGTTAATGTCTCTGTTGTCCACAATTGGTATCATGGCTTTGACTTAGCAGTTGAACGTTATCGGGGATTGAGAGATCAAGAAGACCACCTCCACGCCGCCACCTTTGAAGTTACACTGAATCCTGGGGAAGCGATCGCCTTTGTAGCCACCACAGAAAAGCAACCAAATCTCAATGGTGAAGCAGCACTCAAGTTACGTCGCGCTCAAGAACAGAAGTTAACAGGATTTTGGAAAACTAATCGACCCCTCAAGACTAAGGAATCACCTAGCTGGATCAACCACCTAGTACTAGCTGCTGACCAGTTTATTGTCGATCGCTCATTGCCAGAAGACCCCTACGGCAAAAGCATCATCGCTGGTTATCACTGGTTTAGCGACTGGGGACGCGACACGATGATTAGTCTACCTGGTTTGACAATTTCCACTGGTCGTCCAGAGGTAGCACGCTCAATTCTTCGCACCTTTGCCAGATACGTAGACCAGGGAATGTTACCTAATCGCTTTCCCGATGCGGGTGAGCAACCAGAATATAATACAGTCGATGCCACTCTTTGGTACTTTGAAGCAGTCCGCGCTTACTACAGCGCTACGGACGATGATACTTTGCTTGCTGAACTTTTTCCCATACTTGCAGACATCATTGATTGGCACTGTCGCGGTACACGTTACAATATTCATCTCGATGCCGCCGATGGCTTACTTTATGCAGGTGTTGCAGGCGTACAACTGACCTGGATGGATGCCAAAGTTGACGATTGGGTAGTTACGCCCCGAATTGGCAAACCGATTGAAGTTAACGCCCTCTGGTATAATGCTTTACGGACAATGGCAAAGTTTGCCCGTCAGCTTGGGAAACCACACCAAGAATATGAAGCAATGGCAGACCGTGCCAAGTATAGATTTTCTCGCTTTTGGAATGAAGAGACTGGTTATTGCTATGACGTTTTAGACAGTCCTGATGGTGATGATGGGTTGTTGCGTCCTAATCAAATATTTGCTGTCTCATTACCAGAAAGTCCGCTCACACCTGCCCAGCAGAAGGGTGTGGTGGAAGCTTGCGGGCGATCGCTGCTAACTTCTCATGGGTTGCGATCGCTAGCCCCCGACCATCTTCAATATCAGGGTAAATACGGTGGTAATCAGTATCAACGTGATGGAGCTTACCACCAAGGGACGGTTTGGGGTTGGTTGTTGGGGCCGTTCGTCTTAGCACACCTGCGCGTCTACAAAAATCCCGAACAAGCTCGTCAATTTTTGGAACCAATGGCTAATCATCTGACTGCACACGGTGTTGGCAGTCTCAGCGAAATTTTTGATGGTGATGCCCCGATGGCTCCACGGGGATGTATTGCCCAAGCGTGGACAGTAGCAGAGGTTTTGCGTGCTTGGTTGGCGACAGCGAGTTGATACGGGAAACCGTGTCTATCTGCAAAGTCGATTTTGTCAAGAATTTTTAAGAAATTAACATCCTTCAGAAAAGGAAAGACGTAATGCTGAAGTAATCCTCAAAAGTTTATAGACACGCTTTAGTGTTAAGAGGAAAATATGCCGTCAGGAATGATGATCGAAGGCAAATGGACAACCAATGGGAATAAATCAGATCCCAATGGTAAGTTTAAGGAAATGCCGACAACGTTTCGCGATCGCGTCACCGCCGATGGTTCTAGTGGGTTTAAGGCAGAAGCAGGGCGCTATCACCTCTACATTTCCTTAGCCTGTCCGTGGGCGCATCGCACTTTAATTATGCGAGAAATCAAAGGTTTGAATGATGTAATCTCAGTCTCTATCGTCGATTCGATTATGAGCGACAAGGGATGGATGTTTTCTGAAGCACCGGCAGCTATTCCTGACTGGGTAAATCACACTCAATATTTGCAAGAGGTTTATCTGAAAGCCGATCCCAAATACATAGGACGAGTTACTGTTCCAGTGTTGTGGGATAAGCAAACTCAAACAATCGTCAATAACGAATCTCGCGAAATCATGCGGATGTTTGATGTCGAGTTTGGGGAATTGGCAACACAAAAAATAGACTTATATCCACGCGACCTACAGCATAAGATTGATGAAACGATCAATGCAATCTATCTGCCAATCAATGTTGGTGTATATCGCGCTGGTTTTGCGACTTCACAAGCAGCCTATGAAGATGCGGTAACTGAACTTTTCGAGAGTTTAGATCGATGGGAAGCCATTCTGAGCCAGCAACGGTATTTATGTGGCAATCAACTTACCGAAGCCGATATTTGTATGTTTGTTACTCTGTATCGCTTCGACTCAGTGTATTACGGTCATTTTAAATGCAATTTGCGGCGAATTATTGACTATCCAAATCTCTGGAATTATCTACTAGACCTATATCAGCGTCAGCCATTCAAAGCGACTTGCAATCTAGACTATACCAAGCGCAGCTATTACATGAGTATGACTGATATTAATCCAAATCGAATTGTGCCGAAGGGGCCAATTATTGATTTTGACCAAAAGCACGATCGCCAGCGCTTCACTAAAACGTCTCCTAGAGAAGTTATCGCTCCCTATTCATAGAAAAGAAATTGCACAATCCAACTGGAGTAACACCATGAGCCTTGTATCAGGTATCCACCATGTTGCAGTGGTGACAGCAGATATCGACCGCTTTATCGACTTCTATACTGATGTATTCGAGATGCCAGTAATCTTTCAAGAGACGACTCCAGCCTTTCGTCACGCACTTCTGCTGGCTGGATCGCAGAGCGTACTTCACGCAGCAGAGATGCCTAATAATATTCATAGTTCTGGATTGCCGGATATATTTGCACGGGGACACATCGACCACTTAGCTTTGAATGCCCCAACAGAATCAGCATTTCAGATTATCCGCCGCAAACTCATAGATCAAGGTGTGAGTGATGGCGCGATCGCCGACCTTGGCCCAGTACTTAACTTATCATTTTCCGATCCTGATGGTATGCATATCGAAGTTTGTCTCATCGTCGATGCTTCACTTCAGGGTTTTCATCAACCGCGGCCATATCTAGAGACTATCAACCAATAGGTTGAAGTTAACGTTAGTCCCCTTCGCTGTTTGTAGTTAATTAATAGTGTCGATTTCGTCTGCTTATTTTCAACTTGCGATCGCATTTACCACCGGGACTCGATCGGCTCAAACAATGGTAGGCAGCCTTAGCAAATCGTGAATCCGTGCGCTTGATCGCCAGTTCTCCTAAGTTTTACAGCAGATTTCAAGTTAGTGAAGTACACAAACTAAGTCCCAAAGGCAGATATAAAGCCTGTTTTACTTCTGAATTCTGACTCCTAAATTCTGAATTCTGCTGTATATCGAACATTATGCCCGATTTGCTCAATGAGAGCAAGTTTGACTTATTAGAATATCTCCTTTCACATCCCCGTCAAGTGTTGACTATAGACCAACTTTTAGCGGAAGTTTGGGGTTACGACTTCATGAGTTATCCTAATATTAAGTAAGTGGACACAATTATTTAGAAGACGCATTTCGACTGCGCTCAATGCTCGATCCTTGAGAAGACGAGGGTTGAGCGAAGTCGAAACCCGGCAAGCTCAAGTTAGATTTAATTTAGTCCTTCTACTTATTGAGGTTTATATTCCTGATCTGCGACTCAAGTTGAAAGAAAATAATAAAAAGTGTTTGATTCATACAGTCAGTGGTGTAGGCTATGCACTACGGGAATGATCGTAATGACTTGGCAATTTCGATAAAAATTAACAAACATATTAAAGACAAAAGAGGATTATGAAGAAAAAATGGGCTGTTAAGCGACTGACAGTAAATCTCACAACCGAAGAAATGAAGAAACTTGAATGCTACTGTGCTTTGACAGGAAGGCCAGCAACAGATGTTATTCGAGAATTGCTCCGAAGTCTTGAGGTTGACAATGCTGAAAACTCTGAAATGGGAACACCAGACTCAACAATAACTGTTGGCAGTGGGTCAAAATCATAGTAACTATCCACTCTCATATCCTGCCAAATCTCAGAAATCTGCTACCTGATTGACCCACAGATAGGACTAAATGATGATCATCTTTTGGTATAGTTCTTCCTATTCCATCTAGATGTCAGCAAAAGTACTATTACCAACCATTCTGGTATTGAGGTGACTCTTAATTGCCAGAGAAGTAAGGGGGTTTAATGCCCCCTTTGATCATATTCATTTAAAGATTTAGGGACTTTGAAATAAACAATACCCTAGAAGATTGAATAATTTATTTGTTGGAAATCCTCTAGAGGTTATTAAAATAGCGATCGCGCCACTTGCCACTTTGCTACAATTCCTTTGAGCCAATCATTATATTGAGGATGCCAGGTAAGGATAACATCAAACGCCGCAAGTACTCGCCCGACATCCAAAGCAGACCAACCAATACTGCGCTCAAGTGGATTGTTACCATATTTTTACTTTATAAATTGCCTTTTATCCGAAAAATGAGAATACACAGAAAATTTATTGATATTAGCTCCAAACAAAATAGCTATACGGAAAAATTCGGTATAATAGTCGGATATTGACGATATATAGAAAATTTATTGATATTTGGAAAGTTTCAGTCTAATAACTAGTTAGCCCCAAAGGAGATTAGCAGCATGACTTTGTTTGTGTGCGTCGAACCCATTGGAAAAAAAATGAATCGGCTGCTGATTGAAAGCAACGGCATATTCATTGGTGAATACGAGAAATCGCAGCAAGCTGATATTGACAGAAAAATAGAAGAAATAAATGCGGCAGAAACAACGCTTCTGTCAATCTATGAGAAGTATGGAGAGTTCTGCGTTCGGTGGGATGGAAAAGCAAGAAAGAAATCCATTCGAATTAAAGACATTGAGGTTGGTAGTATCCCCAAAGCAGCATGGCGGCCTGCGTCTTGGCAGAAGTAGCAAATACTTTGTTGAATACATTTTTTATTATTTTTGCCGTTATGAGTTGATACCCACTTTGGACATCTGCTATGAAAACCCTGGCTAAATGGTCTGTAGACGACTATCATCGCATGGTTGAGGCGGGCATTCTGCGTGGTCGTCATCTGGAATTGCTAGCAGGCGAAATTGTTGAGATGAGTCCAGAAACCCCAATTCGCTACACCACAGCAAAACGAGGTGCAAAATATTTAGAAGAATTGCTATCAGGTAAAGCTGATGTCCGCTTCAATGGGCTTATAACACTATCCGACTCGGAACCCGAACCTGATATTGCGATTGTTCGACTGCCAGAATCATCCTACAACGATCGCCATCCTGCTCCTAAAGATATATTCTGGATTGTAGAAGTTGCCAACACAAGCTTAAATAAAGACTTGGAGATCAAGGCTACGATTTATGCTACGGCTGAGATTCAAGAATATTGGGTTTTAAGTTTATCTGCTAAACAGATGATTGTGTTTAGAAACCCTCAAAATGGGAAGTATGTTGAAGAATATACTCTTACGCAAGGAACGGTTATACCATTAGCATTTGCAGAAGTTTCAGTGTCTATTCAGAGACTTTTGCCATAAGGGACATCCAAAAATTACATTACTCAATTTTTGCATCCAATAGGAGCAGGGGAACAAGGTAGACAAGGTAGACAAGGTAGACAAGGTAGCAATACCTCTCCCTTGTCTCCACCCTTTCCCAAGTCTTTCCAAAGTGATTGATTATTTTTTTATTTGGAAGTCCCTAATACCAATTTATTATTATGAAGCTGCATAGAATTCGATCCCCCCTAGCCCACGCCAGTCGCTCCACTTGGGGAGACCCCAAGACCGCGCTGGCTCCCCTTAATAAGGGGGGAACTGGAAAAACATCTATCAAAGTCCCCCAATTTATCGGGGGATTTAGGGGGATCAAGATACGTGCAACTTCACATTAAATTGGTATAAGGTGGCGTTATTGAGTTATTTCGCACTGACCTTTCACGGAATGTGAAAGTGCGTTAATGAATATTGGTTAAAACCGTACAACTCTTGGAGACGCACTCGCGTTCGTCCCGCTACGCGCTTTCGTCCCTGGTGGGCGAAAAAATTAAAATATTCAACAAGCTAAAACTCTATCCCTTTATGAGTAGAGTATTCTGAATTCTGAATTCTGGATTCTGACTCCTGCTTTATTAAAATTTAGATTCCGCCCACGATAATAATTACTACAATAAAATAGTCACGCACCCGATCTCTGGAGTTCTAGCAGTGGGCTTATTTGATGATTTGAGTCGGTTTCTAGAAAACCGTTTAGAAGAATTCTTGCGTAATAATCCACATTTGGAGTTAGAGGCGCTGCTAGAACAGCTGCGTGAGCAAGAAGAAGATACATTAAAGCTGATCGCAGATTTAAAATTACAAGAAAAGCGATCGCAAGAAGAAATTCTCTCCACCGCGCAAGAAATTCAGCGTTGGCATATCCGCATTCAAAAAGCCAAAAACGCCAATAGAGAGGATTTGGCGGCTGCGGCAAGTCAGCGAGAAGCAGCCTTGTTGCGCGAAGGAAATCAGCGCTGGGGACACATGCAAGGGTTGAAAGAACGCATTAACCAATCTCAGGAATTACTGAAAAAAATTCAGCAGCGCCGACAAGAGGTACAAGCTAAAGCCGCAGAAGCACAGACAGTCCGTGCTAAAGCCCAAACCCAGCAGCGTTTTGAAACCAGTGGTTGGTCGAATCAAACTAGCAGTTATTCTGGTGGGTTTGATGACTTAGAAGAGAAGTTTCGTAGCTGGGAAACTCAGGATGAATTAGAACAAATGAAGCGGAATATGAAGAAGTAGTACACAGATGTGCGCCCCTACTAGCGTGTCAAGGCTAAATTTGTGCAATAAATCTTGTAGGTTGGGTCGAAGTATGAGACCCAACACCCCGATGAATGTTAGGTTTCGCGTTGCTCAACCCAACCTACGCTTAATGCAACATTTTAGCTGTGCTACGCCAGTAGGGTGTGGACACTCCGAAATAACAAATGAGTACTCTGAAGTAACAAATGAGTACTCCGAAATAACAAATGAGTTCGCCGAAATAACAAATGAGTTCGCCGAAATAACAAATGAGTACTCCGAAATAACAAATGAGT
>NZ_JAVRBY020000069.1:0-36205 GCF_034531035.1 Nostoc sp. DedQUE02
GCATTGCATCGACTAACAATGGCATTGCATCGACTAACAATGGCATTGCATCGACTGACAATGGCATTGCATCGACTCTTTGAGACGCTGCGCGAACGTAGGAGAGGGGCTGGGGGAGAGGTCAAAATAGCACTCGTCGAACTCACGTTGAATTACGTTTAAACAGCAGCGAGAGTAGGCGCAGCAAATTTAGCATATCGCTCGATGTAGAATTCCTTAGAGTGAGCGATCGCTTTTACAGACTCACGCTCTTTCAAAGCATGTTTCCACTGGCGTAGACGAGTAAATTGCTCTGGTATTCCAAAACCGCGATACTGCTTCAGTGCAGCCCAGCGCTCAAACCAAGGGAAATAAGTAAAATCGACCAAACTGATAGATTCACCAAACCAGTAAGGGCCTTCACCAGATAGCTTTGCTAAACCTTCGTTTTCAATGAATTCCAGGTGTTTGTATAGTTCCTGTTTAGCTTCTTCTTGTTTTTCGGGATCTGAACTCCGCAGCAGGGTAGAAAAAGCGGGAACGAATCTGGTATTAGCAAAATCGATCCAGATGCGAGCTTGTGCCCTAGCAGTGGGGCTGCTGGGTAACAGTGGTGGATTGGGAAATACCTCATCAAGATATTCATTAATTACTGCTGACTCCCAAACTCGCTCATTGCCGTGAGTTAGTGCAGGAACTTTACCATAAGGAGAAACTTTGGTAAACCCTTCAGGCTTATTCTGCAAATCAATCTCAATCAAATCGAAGTCGATGCCTTTCTCTTGGAGTACCAAGCGGGTACGGTGAGCATAAGGACAAACAACTGCACTGTATACTTTAATTTCAGCCATGTTTAAGTTCCTTGGTAAATAGGACTTGTTAACCGCCATTGAGAATTGAATTTTCATCCAAAATCCCAAATCTTAAATGGGCATTGGGCGTTAGGAGTGCTGAGTGCTGTTAGCGGAAGCGGGGCGTTTAGCCCGTGCTGAGTTGAGAGTTAAGAGTTTTGTTTGTCTCCTTGTCCCCTTGTCCCTTCATCTCCCTGCCCCCGGTCACTGAGCGTAGCCGAAGTGCTGCCCCCTGCCCCCCTGCCCCCTGCCTTCCCCTAAAGCCAGGGCACTTCTTCAGGTGCATAACGGAAGGCGCGAAAGACTGTATTTTGCTCTCCACGAGTTACCGGCGACTTCTCACCTGGAATATTCCGAGATGCAAAGTGGGGATTGATGTATTCCCAAACAATCTCACCTGCAACTGTCACCTCGAATATTCGACCATAAGCACCTTCTGTAATCAAGGTATTGCCATTGGCCAAACGTTGCGCTCCTGATATATAGGAACTGAAGAAATTTTGGGGCGGGTTGTCGGTGTATTCCCAAACTATCTCTTTGGTTTGACGGTTCACCTCAATCACGCGCGAGAAATTGAGAGCGATGTTACGCCGATGTGCGCCATTATCGAAAATCAGGATATTACCGTTAGCTAGTTCGTTCGGGAAGTGCTGCTGTGCTAGCACATCATCACCCAACGTCCAGATGATTTCGTCGGTTTTGCGATCAACAATTACAACTGTGGAGATATTGCGAAAGCTCACTATAATATTGCCATCAGCGAGTTCACCCACAGTATTCCCATGAGTCCATTCATGTCGATGATCTTGGGGTGTAATCGTAAATATATCTGGATCGAGGTGTTCGTGGGCGTGCCAAGTCCAAACGATTTCACCTCCTGGAGTCACTTCATAAAGCACATCAGCATAGATATCACCATCTGGTTCTGTACCTGCTACGCCACCTTTGATCCGGGGAACCAAAGACTGAGGTATTTTTTCAATGGCGAGTAGAATCGTGTTGCCATTGGCAAGTCTGCGTCCATCGTGATGATGATCTGGATGCTTATATTCCCAGATAATATTTCCCTTGGGATCTGCTTCTAAAACAACGCCACTTTTGAATGCAGCCCACAAAGCAAAACGTAGTGGTTCTTCTGGCGGAGTCTTACCGTTATAAAAAAGGTTGCCATTGGGCAAGAGATAACCGTATAACCCTGGTGGATAAGGGAGATTCCACTGGTGTACTACTTCTCCTTCTAGATTTAGGAGGTATACTTCACCTTGACCTGTTAGAGGTGTGAAAAGTGTATACCCTTTGAAGGCTTTTTCGGGATTGTAAGCTCTTAAACCAGTACCCCGACGACGAATAGTATTTTGGTCAATTAATGTTGCTGTAAAAGTCATATTTACCTACTAACTAAATATCTAGTTTTGAATCTAAGAACTAAAACAGAGTGCATCACCTACCTTTACTCGCTTTAGAACAATTAGCACTCACTACTCAGCACTCACTACTCAGCACTCTTATGGTGCTGGATTTGGCGACTGAGCATGAACTATATCCAACTCTTCCAAAATGTCTTTGTTGAGAACTACATTTACGCTTTCTAAATTCTCTTTGAGTTGTTCTAGTGTGGTAGCACCAATAATTGTGCTAGGGACAAACCAACGACTCCGCACGAATGCCAAAGCTAGATGCGCTGAACTTAGTTGATGGCGCTTGGCAATTTCTACATAAGCTGCTACTGCTTGACTGACTTTCGGTTTGAGATAGCGCTGACCAAAATTTTCAAACAAAGTGACTCTGGCTTTTTCTGGTTTACCGTTTAAGTATTTGCCAGTCAAGAAGCCAAATGCTAAAGGACTATAAGCTAGTAAGCCAATTTCTTCGTGATAAACTGCTTCTGCTAAAGCTCCGTCAAATACTCGATTCAACAAGTTGTAAGCATTTTGAATCGAAACAATTTTGGGCAATCCTAATTGTTTAGCAGCGTTACTAAATTGGGCGACTCCCCAAGGAGTTTCATTACTCAAACCGATATAGCGAATTTTCCCAGCCTTAATTACATCGTCAAAAACTGCTAGCTGTTCAGCGATGGGAACAGTTTCTTCAATCTGTGTTGGATCGAACACTGTTTGTCCAAATCGTGGCACGTAGCGATCTGGCCAATGGATTTGATACAGATCGATATAATCTGTCTGTAATCTTTTTAAACTATCATCTACAGCTTGTTTGATATTATCGCGATCGATTGCTTTGGCTCCTCCACGTACCCATTTAAAGCCTCTACCAGGGCCAGCAATTTTAGTAGCTATAATAACCCGATCTCTTTGTTGACGTTTTAACCATTCCCCAATGTAAGTTTCAGTTAATCCATAAGTCTCAGGACTTGTGGGAACAGGATACATCTCTGCCGCATCAATAAAATTGACTCCTTGGGCAATAGCATAATCTAGTTGCTCATGGGCTTCTTCAATAGTATTTTGCTGTCCATAAGTCATAGTACCCAGACAAATTTCCGAAACTTTTAAGTCACTCTTGCCAAGTTGGTTATACTTCATCTTTCTGCGTTGTTATTCAGTCAATTGAACAGTGATATTTTTGTTGAAAATTTTGTATTTTGTCAAGAGAATTATTTTTTTAAAATAAATTAGCTTCAAACAATACTTAATTTGGCACTAAGCCAATATAAATTTTTCAGAGAATATAAATTTAATACTACTACAAATCGGTATATTTAGTGTATTTAATACATATAGCTATTTATTATTGCATAAATTAAGCAGATAAATGAGTTAGTTTTGAGTAATAAAAACTTTAAAAATGTAGTAGAAAATACTTGCTTTTACTGAGTATTTGTGAGGTGGACTGTTTTAGGATGAGTACATAATACAATAAATCGGTAGATTTGCCGTAGTATATTAAAAATCTTAAGATTCTTCTAAAATAAAGTCTTAATAAATATTCATATTAATCTGATTATTTCTAAGTATCTTCTTTTTAAAACAATAAAAATATACCAAGACTAGTTGGGAGAGCTAAAAATATTTGGTAGAAATGAAAAAAATTTAGGTTTTAATGACTTGTATAATCAGGAATTTTTCGCTGCGATCGCTTCCAAAGATGCTCGTGTGTATAGCAAAATGATTAACGAACATAATTTCATTTAATTTATGCGATCGCAAATGTCGCAAATGTAATTAAGTTAATTTAATTGGATTTTGTGTGATTATAAACAACTCATTTAGTTATATTATAAATATGAGCATAAAAAGCTCAGTGTTTTACTAAAACTTTTTTAGGGAATACACCTTTTGACATTAAGGCTAAACTCTTGATTTTCTCCTTGTGCCGTGAGTTGTCTTTTCTAGAGACGGGTACATTCAGAAGAATTCCAATGTCATTAAACAAAAATACCCTTGAAAAACCAGCAAATAAGCTGCTGGCAAGTCTGCCAGCCAGTGATTATGAGCGTCTTGCCCTCCATCTAAAGCTAGTTTCGCTTTCCACTCGGCAAATACTTCACCATGCAGGCGAAGCGATCGTACAGGTATATTTTCCTAATAAGGCAGTGGTTTCTATAATCACCACTATGGAAGATGGCTCGACTGTGGAAGTTGGTTTAGTGAGCAATGAAGGCATGGTGGGTATGCCCGTAATTTTAGGAGATAAGACCACAACCACAACAGCATTTGTGCAGATTCCAGATAGTGCGATGCAGATGGATGCGGATATCCTGAAAGCCGAGTTCAATCGGGGCGGAGCTATTCAAAGCGTACTGCTGCGCTACGTGCAAGCTGTATACACGCAAGTAGCACAAGGATCTGCCTGCAACCGTCTTCATAGACTAGAGAAGCGGTTGGCTCGGTGGCTGCTAACAGTTTCCGATCGTCTGGAATCAAACGAATTTCCGCTCACCCAAGAATTTATCTCGCAGATGTTAGGTGTGCGTCGCGCTGGTGTTACCGAAGCAGCTAACATCCTGAGCGAAGCCGGAACAATCACCTACCGCCGTGGTGAGATTCACATCCTGAATCGAGACGCTTTAGAAAAAACCTCCTGCGAATGTTATCAGGTTATAGAAAATGAATTTATCCGTTTATTGGGCAATAAGCCCAATAAACGGAAAAAATAATTTTTTTGAAGCTTCTATGTACGGAACCGCACAGACTTGAACAAGTCTGTTCATTTAAGCTTTTTTAGATTGCCCCTGTGTTCCTTTAGAGAATACACCTTTCGACATTAGGATCAAATTCTGAAGTTCTTTCCTTGTGCCATGAGTTGGCTTTTCTAAAGTCACCTACCTTAAGGAGAGTGACTTCTAATGTCATTAGATAAAAGCCTTTTTCAGCAACGACCAAATAAGGTGCTTGCAGCTTTGCCAGCTAGTGATTATGAGCGTCTTGTCCCCTATCTAAAGCTAGTTCCACTCCCAGTTGGGCAAATCCTTTACCAAGCAGCCGAACCCATTACACAGGTCTATTTTCCTGATAAGGCAGTGGTTTCTATAGTCACCACTATGGAAGATGGCTCGACTGTGGAAGTTGGGATAGTAAGCAATGAAGGCATGGTGGGTATCCCAGTAATTTTAGGAGACAACACCACAACCACAACAGCCTTTGTGCAGATTTCTGGTGCTGCTATGCAGATAAATGCAGATATCCTGAAAGCCGAGTTCAATCGGGGCGGAGCTATTCAAAGCGTGCTGCTGCGCTATGTACAAGCTGTATACTCTGAAATGGCGCAAGGAGCTGCCTGCAACCGTCTCCATACACTGGAGGAACGGCTAGCTCGCTGGCTACTTACAGTCTCTGACCGTTTAGAATCAGAAGATTTTCCCCTCACGCAAGAATTTATCTCTCAGATGCTCGGTGTCCGTCGTTCTGGTGTGACAGTAGCGGCTAGCACCCTCAGCCGAGCCGGAATGATTAGCTACCAACGTGGCCATATTAGCATCCTGAACCGAAAGGATTTGGAAGCAACTTCCTGCGAGTGTCATCAAGTTATCCAATATGAATTTGCTCGGTTACTGGGCATGAAGCCCAGTAACCGAGCCAAAAAATTTTTTTGAGCTATGTGTGCGAAACCGAACAGACTGGCAAAAGTAAGTTAATTTAAAGTATTATGATCAAATTTCTCTTTTAATAATGTTCAGTGAGCGAAAACACTCTTAAGCCGCAAGTAAATAAATTACTCGCGGCTTTGCCAAGCAATGATTACGAGCGTCTTCTCCCGCACTTGAAGTTAGTTTTACTTTCTACTCGACAAGTAATTTACGAACCAGGAGAACCCATCACATACGTCTATTTTCCCCAAAACGCAGTGATTTCTATAGTCACTTGTATGAAAGATGGATCGACGGTGGAAGTTGGGATAGTGAGTAATGAAGGCATGGTGGGTATCCCAGTAATTTTAGGAGGCAACACGACAACCACAAAAGCGTTTGTCCAAATTGGGGGCGCTGGAATGCAGATGGATGCAGATGTCTTCAGATCCGAGTTCAATCAGGGCGGAGCTATTCAAAACCTCCTGTTGCGCTATGTACGAGCTATATATACCGAACTAACACAAGGATGTGCTTGTAACCGTCTTCATACCCTAGAAGAACGACTAGCTCGTTGGCTTCTAACAGTTTCTGACCGTTTGGAATCAGAAGAATTTCCGCTCACGCAAGAATTTATCGCCCAGATGTTGGGTGTACGTCGCTCTGGTGTGACAGTAGCGGCTAGCGCCCTCAGCCGAGCCGGAATGATTCGCTATCAGCGTGGTCAAATTAACATCCTGAACCGAGAGGATTTGGAAGCAACTTCCTGCGAGTGCTATCGAGTCATCCAAAAGGAATTTTTTCGGTTGCTGGGAAATCAGCCAAGGCGCGATCGCTAATACAGCAGAATTCAAAATTCAGAATTTATGAGTAAAACACGCTTTATATCTGGGTAACAGATGCGAGCTTGTGTACCTCACTTTCCTTAAAATCTGCTGTAAATCATTTTAAGGTAACGCAAAAGTCTTCGCCCTCAGCGTAGTAGGTTGCACTAGTTTATAACTATGTCCGACACCGGACAGACAGTTGCTAATAAGTTCCTTTAAGATTTAGTAAAGTAGGCATCAAATGACATTTACAAATACGTGCTTTTTGATGTGATTGCTACTCCAACTATGTTGAGCTTGGCGGTGGGAATAATGTCAAATCAATCAATGTCTTTTAGCGGTCTGCGATTGCTCGTTGTTGATGACGACGCTGATACCAGAACATTACTTACTTTCCTGTTTCAATTAGACGGAGCAGAAGTGCTCACAGCTGGTTCAGCAGATGAGGCTTTAAATATAATGTCATTTTTTAGACCAGACATTTTAATTAGTGACATTTGCTTACCCGGTGAAGATGGCTACTCACTACTGTTCAAGGTAAAAAATTTGGAAGCAAAACGAGGGAGAAAGATTCCAGCTATTGCTCTGACAGCATCTACTATCGAAGATCACCGCAGGCTTGCCCTATTAGCAGGTTATGATAGATATCAATGCAAGCCGATAGACATAGACGAGTTAGCTTCTACGGTTGCTAATTTAGCCGAACTCCAACAATACGCTTGAATATTTGCATAGAACAACAGAGAAACCAGTAAGCAAGAAATCTTAAAGCTAAATTTTATTTATTTTGAAAATGCGATGTCTACGACAGGCCAGTTTGTCGTAGACATCGCATTTTATTAAGAATCTTTTGGCTAATTTTATTTTTTATTAATTTCGCTACCAATAAAACCTTTTAAAAGCACAGGGATATAAAATATACTAAGAATAAATACAGAGAACAACCAAGTAATTCTCTGTGAGTACTGATTTTTTGATATAAAGGAGCGCATTTATGGAATATCTTGCTTATTCTCAGATGTTTATTGCTCAAGAAGAGGCATCTGGAAATACTAAGTATAATCTTTCTAAACCTCAACTAAATTGGAAAAAACTGCTTAAATCTTCGGCTTGGTTAGCCTTAGCTGGTGTTGGTGTATTACTTGCGGCTTTAAGCCAAATTCAAATGAGTTCGGCTGCTTATGTAAAAACTAACGGCAGTTGTTTACGTATTCGTACAGGCCCAAGCACCAACTACTCTTCTGTTGACTGTATATCGAATGGCGCAACACTTCCAGCGATTGAAAGGTATGAAAATGGTTTTGCTAGGCTTTCTACAGGTAGATACGTTTTTGCCCGATGGATTGGTGATAGACCTAACAATCCTCCTGTAACTAGACCTGGCGGTGTTGGTGGTTCGGTGATTCTTACCCCCGGTTCTAGAGGTCAGCTTGTCAGAGATGTTCAAACAGCTTTAGGTAATCTCACAATTGATGGAATTTTCGGTCAAGAAACTGTTAGCCGAGTCAGAAGCTTTCAGCAAAGTAAAGGTCTACTAGTAGATGGGGTTGTGGGCCCCGAAACTCGATCCGCTCTGGGTATTTAACCAGTAGCCACCCTTGGAAAGTAGATTTTCCAAGTTCTACCTGTTTTCTTGCGGGATCGAGAGAAATAATCAATCAGGAACTTAAATCAAAACTTTGTAGTGTCTCGCCCGTCATTGGGCAGGCAGGGGAGCATACTTCGACTACGCGGAAATCGAGCGAAGTCGAGATTCAGTAACCGGGGGAGGCAGGGGGAGAGAAAAATTCTTAACCCAAGCGTATTGTTTTACAAAAGAACAAGTAAACATGAAAAACCGGGGTAACAGCCGGTTTTTTGCACGCGATAAAACAGAAATTTTGCACTTGTTTAATCCAGCTTCTTAAGTTGATGTTTCTGATGAAATAGCCAAGTAATTTTGCACAATCTGCAAAATGCGCTCTGCTGCATGACCATCTCCAAAGGGATTGATTGCATTTGCCATCGCTTCATAAGCATCTGAGTCACTGAGTAACTCAACAGCAGCTGCAAAAATGTTCTCACTCGTAGTGCCTACAAGTTTAGCTGTACCAGCTGTTACAGCCTCTGGTCTTTCGGTAGTGTCTCTCAAAACCAGTACTGGTTTTCCCAAACTTGGGGCTTCTTCTTGCAAGCCACCAGAGTCAGTCAGCAAAAGATGCGATCGCCCAATTGCTGCCACCAATTCGCCATAATCTAGAGGTTCTGTCAAGAAAATTCGGGGATGATTCCCTAAAAGTTCCTGCAACGGGACTCGCACTGTGGGATTACGATGCAATGGTAAGAGCAAAGCTGTATCAGGAAACTTATCCAAAATTTGTAAGAAGCCTTGAGCGATCGCTTCGAGAGGTTCTCCCCAATTCTCCCGACGATGAACTGTTGCAAGCAGAACCCGATATAAATCCCAGTCTAAACCTGGTACATTACAAACTACTTGGGTGGCAGCGACATTCAATAATGCATCAATTACCGTGTTCCCAGTCATGTGAATTTCACCCAAAACACCGGAACGATGCAAGTTTTCCACAGCCCAAGGAGTTGGCGCAAAGTGCAACTGAGTAATTTGAGAAATCAACCGCCGATTAGCTTCTTCTGGGTAAGGATTGAATATATCATCAGTTCTTAACCCTGCTTCTACATGACCAACAGGGATTTTTTGATAAAAAGCTGCCAAAGCTGCGGCAAAAGCTGTGGTAGTGTCACCCTGCACCACCACTAAATCAGGCTTTTTTACCTTGAATAACGCTTCTAACCCTTGTAAACTACGGCAAGTAATATCATTTAAAGATTGCTGAACCTGCATAATTTCCAAGTTGTAATCTGACTTGATATTAAACAGTTGCATAACTTGCTCAACCATTTCCCGATGCTGTCCAGTTAGAATTACTTGCAACTCAAAACTTGAAGACTTCTGGAAAACCTGAATCACTGGAGCTAGTTTAATCGCTTCTGGGCGAGTACCCAAGATAATGCAAACGCGCTTTTGATTAGTCATTAGTCATTTGTCATCTGTGATTTGTCAATGGTTATAGTCAATGGTCTATGGTCAATAGTCAAGAGTTGACGATTAATCATCACACAAACCATAAATATAAAAGGACAAATCACACAGAATATCAAAAAATCAGCAGATCGCCTACAAATTGTGACATCAAGCAAGCTTGCCACGCCAGTAGGTGAGGTTTTGAGAATTTAGGCAATAAATACATCGATTTCAGGTGATCGTTTCTTGAATTCGGGCGGTCGTTTCTTGAATTTGGGCAGTGGTTAGGGTGGGTAAAACCCAGATTCAAAAGACCTCTTGGCATTTGTGCTTTTTGCACTCTTGGGGAAAAGGGGTTCATGTTAAAGGGGAAGGGGACAATACAGAACTTTTTCCCCTTCCCCCTTGCCCTTTTCCCGACTTATGCAAGAAGTCTATTGAACAACGTAGAGACTTGTGTATACACCGTAGCCCTTTGAGAGAAGGGGAGACGCTGCGCCAAGCAAGATCCGCGAAGGGGTACAAGTTGGGAAACCGCAAGGGCGCAGTAGCTCTCCAACCTACACAGTTCAAAGTTTTTGGCACTAACCTAAGCGTATTGGATTCAAAGGCTCAAGTGGCGATGCCTAACGGTGAGCCACTGTTTTAAATGTATCTATACAATTGGTATTTCTACCCCAAAGAGAGAAGATTTTCAAATAGAGACAAAGTAGAATCAAAAATAAATTTATAAGTTGGTTATGCAATGGGCTAATTTTCTAGCCAAAGAAGCTGCTACTCAGGGCTTATCTCTGGAGCAAACCGCAGCTTTTGTAAAATATTTTAAGACTGAAAATTTAGATAAAAGTGAAACTCATATTGCCAGCGAATTAAACGTTGATATTGCTGCTTTCAGAAAGTGGATAGATGAGCTATATCAAAAGTTCGCCCAGAATAATCCTGAGTTAGCGACTTTCAACAGTCGGGGCAAACTAAAAAAGTTACAAGCTTACCTGAGTGCAAAATATAATAGCGAGTTGAATGTCCTCAAACCATTGGCAGCGATAAAATTATTAAAATTGCTAGTGGTTCGGGAACGACTGCAACAAGAAGCTTGGGTAGCAAGAAGAATTTGTAAATTTTTGGGATATTTGCCATTAGCGCTAGAGTTAGTGGGAGGATATCTGGATAAAATGCCAGATTTGTCTCTGGAAACACTGCTGAAGCGGCTAGAGAAGAAACGAGTGGAAGATGAACCAGTAGTCAATGCTAACTCATTGATGCCTTATGAATACGGTATAGCAGAAGCTTTTGAGTTGAGTTGGGAACAGTTGGATGAGAATGCACAAAGCTTTGGCTGTTTGCTAAGTTTGTGTGCTTTAGCTGACATTCCTTTATCTATTGAGACGATAGAAGATGACAAAAAACAAGAACTCAATCAAAAAGCCATAGCTGATTTACTAAAATTGCATTTGCTAGAACACAAAGGTAAAGAAATTTATCGTCTAAATCCACTGATTCGGCAACTTTTCCAAATGAAGTTGGATAAGTCAAGTGAGGCGGATGAAGCAAAAGCTAAATTTGCCGCGATGATGTTGGAGATAGCAAAGCTAATTCCGCAACAGCCGAACCCTGAAGATATTCTCAACTTCACTCCACATATCCCGCACATTAGAGAAGTTGCAACCCACCTATCCCAGTATCTAGACGATGAAAATTTAATTACTCTATTTACCAAATTAGCCTGGTTTTATCAAGGTCAAGGGCTTTATCAGCAAGCAGAACCTTGGTTGCAACGGTGTGTAGAACTGACTCAAAATCGTCTTGATTTAAAACATACCGATGTCGCTGCTACAAGTTTGAACAATTTAGCATTACTCTACGAATCTACCGGACGCTACAGTGAAGCTGAACCCTTGCTTGAACAAGCTTTAAAATTGAGAAAACATCTGTTGGGAGAAGAACATACCGATGTTGCCACTAACCTCAGCTATTTAGCATTAATCTACGAATATACAGGACGTTACAACGAAGCTGAATATTCTTATCAGCAAGCTTTAAAACTGTGGAAACGCCTAGTGGGAGAAGAACATCCCCATGTTGCTACGAGTCTGAACAATTTAGCAGCGTTTTATTGTTATACAAGACGCTACAGCGAAGCCGAACCTTTACTTGAGCAAGCTTTAAAACTGAGAAAACGCCTGTTAGGAGAAGAACATATTGATGTTGCAACTAGCCTAAATAATTTGGCACAACTCTACGAATCTACGGGACGGCACACCAAAGCCGAACCCTTGTATCAGAAAGCCTTAGAACTGAGTAAACGCCTGCTGGGAGAAAACCATCCCGATGTTGCCATTAGCCTGAATAATCTTGCAGCACTTTACCGTCATGCCAGACGCTATAGAAAAGCTAAACCTTTATTTGAGAAAGCTTTAAGAATTTGTGAACGAACTTTAGGTGTAAGTCATCCTACTACTATGACAGTTCGGGAAAATTATACAAGCTTTTTAAGAGAAGCATATCATTAGCGATCGCTTTGCCTAATTCGTAATTCGTAATTAAACCTCTTGCAAAAAGAACTTTTGCAAGAGATGGGAAAAGGGACTCATGTTAAAGGGGAAAAGGAAAATAACAAAGGGAGCAATGCGATGAGAGTGAAGTGGGCAAGCAGGGGAGGCAGGGGAGGAGAAATAAATTAAATATATTTTGAAGTGTTTATAGTAGCGTATGTTACTAAATTCTCTCTTTACTCCCCCTGCTCCCCCTGCTCCCCCTGCTCCCCCTGCTTCAAAAAGCGATGATCTCACATTTTCGCGTTGCTCCCAATAACAAACCTTTCCCCCTTTCCCCTTACCCTTTTCCCGACAAATGCCAAGAAGTCCATTCTAATTCGTTCGTAATTAGTTAAAAAAATATCCCCCTCTCTACTAGTGAAGAAGGGGATATTTTTCACTTACATCCTAAAGACTTGCGAGTATCTGCACCAGTTTTAGAATTTACACCACTTGCCTTAACACAAAGCTTTTTCACTTGTATTCCATCTAAAATCGCATTTGTAAAATCAGTACCTGTGATATCCACGCCATCAAAAGTAGAACGTAGCATCATTGCATCGGTCAACACAGCATCACTTAAATCAGCATCCTTAAACCTTGTAAGATAGGCTATACCTTCACTAAAATCAGCACCATGCAGATTTACTCCCTCCAATACGCTACCGTTAAACACGCCACCACGTAAGTCAGCATTGCTAAAATTAGCATTCTCTAATTTGAGATTGGTAAACTCACTACCAATTAAACTTTGACCAGAGTAATCCTTGGCCTTAAGTTCATCATTCCCCACAGAACGGGTAATACTGGAAGAACTTGCAGCTTGCGCCGATAGGGGAAACAAAAAAAGAACCATAGCTAAAACAAAGCTAGCTAACAGTCGCCAATATTTCATAATGTCTTCTTAATAAATCTCAACACTTGCACCATTAACTATTAAACCTCACAGAAGGGAACAAAGGGGACAAGGAGAATAAACCATACCCAATGCCCTAATTCGATATACAAAACTGTAAAACCAGAAAGCATCTCGTAGGATGATAGATATTGAGGTGCGATGCCTAACGGCAAGTTGCTCCGCATCTACGCAAAATTACCTGTGGCTAATCAAGAAGACAACACTCAATCTTTGGCGCGAACCCCTTTATATCAATTGGGTGTAGAACTCAAAGCACGCCTTACCAGCTTTGGCGGCTGGGAAATGCCCGTGCAATTTAGTGGAATTAGCCGCGAACACGAGGCTGTAAGAAATACAGCCGGAATGTTCGATATTTCCCACATGGGCAAATTTACCCTCCAAGGTAAAAACCTGATTTCCCAACTCCAACCACTAGTGCCTTCAGACTTGAGCCGTTTGCAACCTGGTCAAGCACAATACACCGTATTGTTAAATCCCCAAGCCGGAATTATTGACGACATCATTGTTTATTATCAAGGTGAAGACGCTACTGGGACACAAAAGGCATTCATCATAGTCAATGCGGCAACCTCCAGTAAAGATAAAGCATGGCTATTGCAACACCTTGACCTGGATAAGGTGCAATTCCAAGACCTTTCACCAGATAAAGTCTTAATTGCCGTGCAAGGGCCAAAAGCGATTAAATATCTCCAGCCATTAGTTCAAGAAAACTTACAACCAATCAAAGCCTTTGGACATTTAGAAGCAACCCTACTAGGTAAACCTGCCTTCCTAGCCCGCACGGGTTATACCGGAGAAGATGGCTTTGAAGTGATGGTAGACCCGGATGTGGGGGTAGAATTGTGGCAAAGTCTCCATAAAGCTGGTGTTATCCCCTGTGGACTCGGTGCAAGAGATACCCTGCGGCTAGAAGCGGCAATGGCACTTTACGGACAAGATATCGATGACATCACCACACCCTTAGAAGCAGGTTTGGGGTGGCTAGTTCACTTAGATACTAAAGGCGATTTTATTGGTCGAGAAGTTTTAGCACAGCAAAAAGCCACTGGAGTGCATCGCCGATTGGTAGGTTTGCAAACCCAAGGACGTAACATTGCCCGTCATGGCTATCAAGTGTTATCCGCAGGTAAAATCGTGGGAGAAGTTACTAGTGGCACTCTGTCTCCCACACTGGGTTATCCCGTTGCCTTAGCTTATGTTTCCACACAGCTAGCAACTGTTGGTCAGCAGCTAGAAGTCGAAATTCGTGGTAAAGCTTATCCAGCAGTTGTGGTTAAACGTCCCTTTTATCGGTCAAAAAATCGTGTCACCAACTAACAAGCGCCAGGTTTTTGAGGAATAATGTGTTGTGAGTTACTCAATCTACAGTAAGGTTCATTACCAGATATGGCTTGGATGACTGTTAGAGCAATAATTTTTTTGATAAGGGAGAGGAAGTGATATGTCTTTTGAATATCCTCAAGATTTCAGATACCTAGATTCTCATGAATACGTGCGAATAGATGGTGAAATTGCGACCATTGGCATTACTGAGTTTGCCACACATGAATTGGGTGATATCGTCTTTTTGGAACTGCCAGAAATTGGCGATGCTCTTACTAGAGGAGATAACTTTGGCACAATTGAATCAGTGAAAGCCGTCGAAGAACTGAATTCACCAGTAACAGGCACAGTTATAGAACGGAATGAAGCCTTAATAAATTCTCCCGAAGAAGTGTCAGAAGACCCCTACGGGGAAGGGTGGTTTTTGAAAGTGCGCGTCAACGACCCTGGCGAAGTTGAGGATGCCTTAACAGCAGATGAGTATCGTGCCCTAGTAGAAGGGGAATAGGGAGTGGGAAGTAAGGGTGCAGGGGGCAAGGGGAAAAACTGCAAATTCTTCTCCCCAGTTCTCCCTGCTCCCCTGCTCCCCTGCCCCCCTGCCCCCCTGCCCCCCTGCCTCTTTCCACTCCACCCGAAAATAAGTCATGAAATTTAGATAAATTGAAAAGTTACACCTACTTCTCATCAGTATTTATTGCAAAATATGAAATAGTACCATCTGGAGAGTAATTTGTGGTATTAAACGCCCCTATTCTCAAGTCTAATGAGCAGCAAGTGCTGGACGACAAAAGTCAAAAGTTAAGTAGTTTTGCGCCAAGACACATTGGCCCTAACTCCGATGACATCCAGCAAATGCTTAAGGTTTTGGGGTTTCCCAGCCTGGATGCCCTAATTGACCAAACAGTTCCACAGACAATTCGGCTGAAACAACCGCTAAAGTTACCAAAAGCAGAAAGCGAGTATGCAGCACTGGCATCTTTAAAAAAAGTTGCTGCCAAAAATCAGGTTTTCCGCTCATACATTGGTATGGGATATTACGACTGCATCACCCCACCTGTGATTGGACGAAATATCTTAGAAAACCCCGGTTGGTATACTGCCTACACTCCTTATCAGCCAGAAATTGCCCAAGGGCGACTAGAAGCGCTGTTGAATTTCCAAACGCTGATTATCGACCTTACAGGTTTGGAAATTGCCAATGCTTCGTTACTGGATGAAGCTACAGCAGCAGCTGAAGCGATGAGCTTAAGCTATGGTGTCTCCAAAAATCAGGCAAATGCCTATTTTGTCTCTCGCGATTGCCATCCCCAAACTATCGATGTGTTGGAAACACGTGCTAAACCATTGGGGATTAAGATTATTGTTGGCGATCATCAAACATTTGATTTTGATCGAGCAATTTTTGGGGCTGTTCTGCAATACCCGGCAAGTGATGGCACTATTTACGACTACCGCGCTTTTATCGAAAAAGCCCATGCTAAGGGTGCATTGGTGACGGTAGCAGCAGATCCTTTAAGTTTAACTTTGCTAACCCCTCCTGGGGAATTTGGCGCTGATATTGCTGTCGGTAGCACTCAACGGTTTGGTATTCCGTTGGGATTTGGGGGGCCTCACGCGGCATACTTTGCTACGAAGGAAGAGTATAAACGGCTGGTTCCAGGGCGAATTGTGGGTGTATCAAAAGATGCCCAAGGTAAGCCTGCATTACGTCTTGCCTTGCAAACCCGCGAACAGCACATCCGCCGCGAAAAAGCTACTAGTAATATCTGTACTGCACAGGTGCTACTGGCGGTGATGGCGAGTATGTACGCCGTCTATCATGGGCCAGATGGATTGAAGCAAATTGCCGAAAATATCCATTCTTTGACGGTGTTATTGGCAGAAGGACTGAAGCGTTTAGGTTACAGCATCAGTTCCAAAGATTTCTTTGATACGCTGCGAGTAGAACTAGGAAGACGCAATTTAAAAGATATTCTGGCAGTTAGCGAACAACTTCAAATTAACTTACGGGTTTTTGATGCAACTGCTGTGGGTATTTCGCTCGATGAAACAACTACACCGGAAGACTTAATCGACCTTTGGCAGATTTTCGCTGGTACAGATGATTTACCGTTCACTTTAGAAGAATTAACTTCTTCCTCATCCTCACATCTTCCTCTCTCCCGTACAGGTACATATCTCACCCACCCAGTTTTTAACCGCTATCACTCAGAAACTGAATTATTGCGCTATCTGCACAAGCTAGAAAGCAAGGACTTGTCGCTAACAACATCGATGATTCCTTTGGGTTCTTGCACAATGAAGTTGAATGCAACTGCTGAGATGATTCCGGTAAGTTGGGAGGAATTTGGCAAGATTCATCCATTTGCCCCGGCGTCGCAAACGCAAGGTTATCAAATCCTATTCCAGCAACTTGAGGCATGGTTAGCTGAAATTACTGGTTTTGCCGGAATTTCTCTACAACCAAATGCTGGTTCTCAGGGCGAATACGCCGGACTTTTAGTAATTCGTCAATATCACGAAAATCGGGGTGAAGCACATCGCAATGTTTGTTTGATTCCCACTTCGGCACACGGAACAAATCCAGCCAGTGCGGTGATGTGCGGGATGAAGGTGGTGGCTGTTGCTTGTGATTCACAAGGTAATATTGATGTTGCTGACCTGAAGGCGAAGGCAGAAAAACACAGCAATGAATTAGCTGCTTTAATGGTGACATATCCCTCAACTCACGGTGTCTTTGAGGAGCCAATTCAGGAAATCTGCGCTGTTGTTCACAGTCACGGCGGACAAGTTTACATGGATGGGGCAAATATGAACGCCCAAGTGGGAATTTGCCGTCCTGGGGATATTGGTGCAGATGTTTGTCACTTGAATCTGCACAAAACCTTCTGTATTCCTCATGGTGGCGGTGGCCCTGGTATGGGGCCCATTGGCGTTGCATCTCATCTTGTGCCTTTTCTACCCGGACATCCTGTTGTTGCTATCAATGACTCAACTCAGCACTCGCATATTGGTGCTGTGGCCGCTGCGCCTTGGGGTAGTGCGAGTATCTTGGTGATTTCTTGGATGTACATCGCCATGATGGGTGCAGATGGTTTAACCCAAGCTACTAAAGTGGCGATTCTCAACGCTAATTACATTGCCAAGAAACTGGAATCATACTATCCGGTTTTGTATCAGGGGAAAAATGGTCTAGTTGCCCATGAATGTATTTTAGATTTACGATCGCTCAAAAAATCAGCTGCGATCGAAATAGATGATGTCGCCAAGCGTCTCATGGATTATGGTTTCCATGCGCCGACTGTCTCCTGGCCTGTAGGGGGTACAATCATGGTAGAACCTACAGAAAGTGAATCTAAGCAAGAGTTGGATCGTTTCTGTGATGCGTTGATTTCTATTCGTCAAGAAATTGCCGAAATTGAATCAGGTAAGGTGGATATTCAAGATAATGTTTTGAAGAACGCGCCTCACACTGCTGAAAGTCTCATCGCTGGAGAATGGCAGCATCCTTATTCTCGTGAACAAGCTGCTTATCCTGCACCTTGGACTCGTGAGTATAAATTCTGGCCTGCTGTCGGTCGCATTGATGCAGCCTTTGGCGATCGCAATTTTGTTTGTTCTTGTCTGCCAATGGATGCTTATTAAACTGAAGTGAAGAGTTAGGAGTTAGGAATTAAAACTCCTAACTCCTACCTTCGATAAAAACTGATGATTTACCTGTTTCTATCTGCGATTATTTAGTTGTGATACTTGGGAATTAAACGATTAGGCTTGTTGTATTTCTGGACGACCATTTTCAACCACAAATGAAGCCCGCTTACTAAGCGTGCCATTCGGAGTTGTGACGTTTGATAAAACTAGATAGTCTGTCTTGTAGGTTGTGGGAGTCACCGCACAGCGAACATATCCCCGTTGACCGTTGAAGAACTTAATGTGTGGGTTATCGGGCAAGTAAGCTTGAACATTTGGGCTGGTATCTGCCCCATCTCCACCGGAGGTTATTGAGGTACAGACGAATTCACTCCCAACCTTAGCAGATTTTGGGTTATTAAAGTCAGCCTTTAAATTTATTGCCCAGTTGGAATGGACATCGCCTGATAAGACTACTGGATTAGATGGTTTGCGTTGTTCTAAAAAACGCATCAGGCGATCGCGGGAAGCCACATAACCATCCCACTTATCCATGCTGTAGGTTTCGCCAGGCCCTGCTTTTGTGTCTATCTGAGCAACTATAACTTGCTGGGCTAAAACGTTCCACTTAGCCTGTGAGCGATCTAAACCATCATATAGCCAATCTTCCTGACGCTTGCCAGTAATGGTTCCATTGGGATCTTCTCCACAAGGACGTTGTTTAGTACCATCACCGCAGGGCTGATCGGTGCGATATTGGCGGGTATCTAAGACATGGAAGGTGGCTAAGTTACCAAAAGAAAGCCGACGGTAAAGTTGCATATCGGGGCCAACGGGACGCGAGAAGGGGCGCAGTGGCATATGTTCGTAGTAAGCCTGATAGGCAGCAGCCCGTCGTTGGAGGAAAATAGCCGGATCTTGATCTGGTTCAGTATCAACTTCTGAAATATAGTTGGCGTAGTTGTTTTCTACTTCGTGGTCATCCCAGGTAACAATCCAGGGAAAGGCTGCATGAGCTGCTTGCAGATTGGTATCGGTTTTATAAAGAGCGTGACGGTTGCGATAATCTTCTAAAGTCAAAATTTCTGCACTGTTGTGTTTTCTGGGGCGATTATTTGAGATTCCTCCTTCGTAGATGTAATCGCCAACATGAACTACTAAATCGAGGTCATCCTGGGCAATATATTTGTAAGCAGTATAGTATCCCTGCTCGTAGTGCTGACAGGAAACAAGGGCAAAGTTTAATTTATTTAAGTAGCCACCTGTTAGAGGCGCTGTCCGAGTGCGACCAATAGGGCTAGCATCTTGACCGACAAGAAACCGATACCAGTACCAAGTATCAGATTGCAAGCCTTCTACGACAACTCGTACTGAATGAGCTAGTTGTGGAGTTGCCAGTACCGTACCTCTAGAGACAATCCGCCTCATGTCGGGATCGGTTGCTATTTCCCAGCGAATTGGTACATTCACAGGTGGCATTCCACCTCCATTTAAAGGTTCAGGTGCGAGACGAGTCCAAATCACTACGCTGGTAGGATAAGGATCGCCCGATGCTACACCTAAAGTGAAAGGATAATTGGAAAATCTGCTGGTGGCAATCGCTCTTTGAGGAGAAAATTGGTTAGCGATCGCTAAACCAGATAATGCTCCTGCCCCGATAATTAAGTTGCGTCGTTTCATCCGACTGTGCAGGAACTGCTCAAAATTCTGGTAATCTACCATTCTCTACTCCTGGCTAACAGGTAAGTTAAAGTACAGCAACAGCTAACACGAAGAAGGCAGGGTAATCATAGACATTCGTAACTAATTCCCTTACCAAAATCAGGTTTTAATTCCCAATTTTTCTCTTAGTATCATTGTGTTAGATGTTGTTTTGCTACAGAAAAGCCTACTAATAAGAGATTAATTTTTGGCAAAGAAAGCGTTAATATCAACTTAATCAAGGTTAGACTTTAACCTTTTTCATTGAGCCAACGTTTTTCTTGATCATCCAGCCAAGGCTACAAGCAAAGATAACTCCAACTAAAGGTGTAGGTTCAGGTACTTGTTTATAAGAAACTTTACCAGATATCAATTCAGCATCTGGAGAAGTTTTAGAGAAAATTGTAAAATCCTCACCAATAATTTCATAACTGATAGAACTGGAAGGATTAGCTTTATCATTGAACTGATAATCTAATGCAAAATATGTTTGTCCTGTTAAAGATGTGGTTTGAAAGACAAGAGGAAAATCTGGGTAGTTGGCATCATCTTTTTCAGTGTAAACGGTATCGCCATCAAAACTGAAAGAGAGCGATTTAATGGGAGCTTCAGGATTATAGTCATTGCTGAAGGTTGAGTCATCAAAGCTAAAAAAGCCGTTTCCCTTAGTTACTGGACTATCAACTGTGAAAGCGTAATTAAGAATTGCAGCAGATGCAGATTTTGCATTTAAGGTAGCAAAACCTAAAGTAATAGTAGCAGCAACCAATAATTTGGAAATCATTTTCATCTCAATTTTCCTCACCATCAACTTCTGGAAACAATGCAATTACAAGCTAAAAAATAGCTTTTGTTTAACTTACTTATTTTTAAAATTGATATTCATAATTGTTATCACCACTTATGAATATCAATATTTTTCTCTTTTTCAATAAGAAGCAAACAACTGTCTAATTTTTTTGAGATAATCTATTTTAAAATTATGAGTTTAAGCAGACTTTAATCAAAGGTAAAAATAAAGTTTAATTTTAGTTTGACAATAAAAAAGTTAGTCGATAACCACAGAGCAGACGTAAATTATTATGAGGGGGAAAAGTTAGAGGAAACCGTCACTTGTCTGTCAAAAAAGGGAGCAGCGCAATTTTGTAAGATTGGGGTTAAATTATCAATTAGATTACTAAATTCTCAATAACAGTAGATTTTCCGTTACGATGCCTACGCGTTGCCTACCGCAGGTATTTGTATCCCAAAATAGCCTATAGCCTTAACTGAATTGTATTGCCTCTAATTCTTCCCTTACAGATAAAGGCTGATATCCCAATGCAAAAGCTTTGCAACTATCTAAAGAGACATCTGCTGGTCTAGGTGCTGCCATTTTCACATCTTTTTGTCGGCAGGATTTAAGCCCAGTGCTAGGAAGTTGAAATACTTCCACTAATATCTGTCCAAAATCATAACGTGAAATCCGCTCTTTGCCGCCTAAATGAATGATGCCGTTAACTTTTTCTAATGCTAATAAAAGTCCTTTGGCAGCAGTTGTTCCACTTACTGGTGTACGAAATTCATCTATAAATAAACTTAGTTGTTTTTCGGCTTGCAAAGTCTCAATAAATGGCTGAATAAAGCTATTTGCTGTAGGTGTTGCTGCACCAAACATCAACGGCATTCGACACACTGCGGTCATCGGATACCTTTCTAGCATATCTGCTTCTGCGATCGCTTTTTGCTCACCGTAAAGATTGACAGGGCACACGGCATCTGTTTCTCGATATGGGGCATTTAAGCCATCAAAAACTAAATCGGTTGAAGTAAAAGCACAAGGAATAGAATTATCCGCGCAAAGTCCGGCAATATTGCAGGATGCTGTAACGTTAATTGCGTGCGATTCTTCAGGGTGGGTTTGACAAAAATTTGGTTGCGAATGTGCAGCAGTATGAATAACTGCTGTTGGTTTGACATCATTAAATATGCGCTGCAATTCCTGAAAAGCTGTTAAGTCAATTTTCAACATTTTGATGCCAGGAATCTCTAAAGGATGGGATAAATAAGTGCCATAAATCTCCCATTCTTGTTTTGCAAGCTGGCAAAGATGCCATCCTAAGAAACCACTTGCTCCGGTGATTAACAATTTTTTCATGTCTAATCGTAAACCGCTCAAGAAAAAATACTTTCTACAGCAGGCCCATATTTTACACTGAGTGGTGGCGATAAGATACTATTGTAGTAATTCCTGAAACTGCTTTTTACTACGCACTTTGCTAAAGTCTGGGTCAGTTTTTGCTAATTTTTTGTATTTATCAGGAACAAACTCGATTGCTTTGTCTAGGTTCTCAATTGCTAATTCCAGATTGCTTTGTAAAGCATAAGAGCAAGCTTTGTTGTAATATGCTTGGTGCAAATCTTGCTTGATGGCGATCGCTCTATTATAAGATGCGATCGCATCTTGGTAGCGGTGCAGCTTTGTCAAAGCTATGCCTCGGTTAATTAAGGCTTCGTACTTGTCGGGTTGGATGGCGATCGCTTTGTTGTAAGATGCAATAGCGTCTTTGTAGCGTTGCAACGATGTTAAGGCTATACCGCGATTATACCAAGCTTCGTACTTGTCGGGTTGGATGGCGATCGCTTTATCGTAAGATACAAGAGCGTCTTTGTAGCGTTGCAACGATGTTAAGGCTATGCCACGGTTAATCCACGCTTCCGGATTCTCAACTTTGATGGCGATCGCTTTATCATAAGCTTTTATAGCATCTTCGTAACTTTGTCGATCTAATAAATGATTGCCTTGGTGAAAGAAATCTTCTGCTTTTTGCGTAGCCTTCGCTTCTATGAAAAGTTGGGTTACATTACTTTCTTGGACAACTTGTGTAGTCTTTTCTGTCGATGAGTTTGTCCCACCACTACAACCAAATGCGAAGAAAGCTATTAAGCTAGATGCAATGAAGCAGCGCTGAAAAACCATGCTGTACCTACAAAAATTCTTAGATAATGTTAAAATCTGTTTGTTTTTTGAGTATTATCAAAATACACTAGTTTTTACCCATTAATTTACTTAATATTTTGAGAAAGAACTTTCTTGACGATGAATAGATGTTTCTGAAAATCAAGCGTAAATTACATTATCATATTAAATACACATAAAGCAATTACTCACAACCTACTTCACTCAAAAAACAATTATTTGTGTTGCTTATAGGTAGCGTAAGCATTGCCTGTTCTAGACATCGCACTCGTGTGATAATTTCCATTTTAATTAACAAGGGTGCGATGACGTAAGCAATCGTATTAGCTTTTTACTATAAGATGCTGTTATTTGCTTCATTTTGCCAAGCAATTATCTAAGATAATCATTATTCAAATTCTATCTTTGCGTCTTTCTTTCTAGCGACTGAAAGTATGCAACTCAAAAGTACATCAGCTTGCCTACGGCACGCTATGCAAACAGACGGGAATTTAAACCCCGTCTGAAAATGGTACTACGTGTAGTGTAATAGTTGGGGTTTTAAACCCTTTGATTTACAATAACAGGCTCTATTTTGCAAAACTTAAGTGATACCAAATACCGACTCTACAGTTGACATAATCGAATCTCTTGCATCCTTTAAAGTTTGGCTAATAGGGTGTTTTGCCTGCAAAAATGCGCGGGCGCAATTGCGTCCTGGCATTCCTGAAATCGAACCGCCTGGATGAGTCCCTGCACCAGTCAAAAATAGATTATCAATTGGCGTTTTGTAGTTCGCTATTTCTGGCAAGGGACGGAAAAATACCATCTGGTCTAAGGTCATGTCAACATGGTAATAATTCCCTTTGTATGCACCTAATCTTTCTCCTAGTTCTGCTGGACTTTCTACACGACGGGCGATAGTTGCATTCTTGACATTGGGTGCATAGTCTGCCAACTTATCAACTACCTTATCTGCAACTTTGTTTTTCAATTCATCAGTCCAACCAGTACCTTTTAAACCAGTGCCTTCTGCACCGGCTATTTGATAAGGGGCAAAAAACTCAATCCATACGGTGTGCTTGCCTGGTGGTGCTAATGTGGGGTCTAAATAGCTAGGCATAACCACATACATCGATGGGTCAGCATCGGGAATCTCTCCCAAGGTACATTTACTATGAGCCTGTTCTACATGAGCCACGGAATCGGCAATCAAGATAGAACCGACGAGATATTCGTCTTTGTGGGCGTGGTATGGAAAGCGCAGTGGTTCGTCTAAAGCTAAGTCTATTTTAAGGATAGTTTCGTTGTTGTTAACGATGCGGCGTTCTAATCTTTCCCATAAATTTGGGTCGGCTCCATCAACATCGCTTTTATCAGTCATTTGTAAGAATAACCGCTTGGCATCAATATTAGAAATAACGCCGTATTTAGCGCGATATTCTTTACCACCAGCAACGCGTACACCTACTGCTTTCCCATCATCAATTAAAACTTTATCAACGTGCTGATCTGTGAGAATAACGCCACCTTTACTTGTGACTAAATTCACCAAAGCTTGCACAAGTGCGCCAGTTCCGCCGCGCGGTCTGGCCATTCCGGGATTATGACGCATTGCCATCATAATTGCACCAATGGCGAGGGTTTTTTGCGATGGCGGCGCACCAAGTTCTGCTGCTAATCTGGCTAATGGCGCTTTCAGAAATTCTTCATCAAACCACTCGTTAAGCAAATCCTCAGCGCTGGTTAACATGGTGCGAATAAAGTCCAGCGTTTTGTTTGGGGAACCAATCATCGAAAATAAATCTTTCAATTTTTTGATATCGTAGTTGCCCACGATATCTATAATTGACTTGGGCGGTGCATTAAACATCGGAACCATTGCACCGATCGCTCGTTGCCAATAGTCTACAAATTCGGCGTATTTTTTGGCATCACGTTCATTATAACGAGCGATTTCTGCACAAGTTTTTTCTAGCGATTTATGTGCTAAGAAATACTTCCCATCAGGATGAGGACAGAAAACAACTGGATCGCACTCCAAATAATGCAAGCCGTATTTTTCTAGTTCTAATTCTTCAACAACTGGCCCTAAGTGAATAAACTCATGGTCAATAGCACACAAATTGAATTTAAACCCAGGAGCCTCTTGTGGTAAACATTCTTCAGTTGTTGCTGCACCACCTGGAACAGAACGCTTTTCTAGTAACAGGACGCTATAACCAGCTTTCAGCAAATAAGCTGCACAAACTAGTCCATTATGTCCAGCACCGATTAGCACAACATCATACTCTTGCATAGTTGGAATTTAGAAATAAGTAGCTTTCCAAATTGTAGAAAGATTTTACAACTTTTACATCATCCTTCAGTAACAAAATTATTTTTAACTACTGTCAATAGTATTAAGTAAATGCTACAGTTGATGATGATGGTATTTGCCTCATTTGAGTTTCTACGAGAAGCACTAAACTACCAGTTTCTACTTTTATATCTTTAATATGAAACACCATATCTTCCCATTTAAAATATGGTATATTCATCCATTCTTTAGCTTTTTGCATTAAAGCTGTAACTACTTCGATGGAAATTCCTCCTCCCTCAGTGCAGTTAAAACTCTCCAGCATAGCGGGTTGTGAACTAGTGCGTGGACGAAGGGTCGCAGTGTAAGCTAAAGGGCGAGTATTTCCCTTTTCCTTTAACAGTACTCTTCCCCTACATTCTATTTTGCCATCACCAGGTAAAAATATTTCAATTTTTTCTGCCTCAAAACTGACAATTCTACCATCTACATTCAAATCAAAATCTTGCATCTTACTGCGAACAAAGTCTGATGCCAAGGTACGGTTCATATCTACTTCTGTGAGTATAATCCGAGCAGTGGCATTTACTGGCTCATTGAGTTCTATTTGACCAAAAATAGCACTTAGGGGATTGATATTAATACTATCGGTTTGCAGTTTGATTTCTTGTACGCGAACATCCTTTTCGATTACTAATCCAAGGCCAGCAACCGAAACTCCATCCGCCTGTCCCTGAACTATTTTCAACAGATCGGTTTGTACATCTATTTCAATTTTTTCTGCGTCATCTAGCTTTTCAGATATTCTTCTTTCAGCTTCCTGGGATAGAAATTGTTCTTCCAACCGATGCTCATCAGGCATGAATTAGTAATCTCCTAAATATCCTCTTACTATTTACTGTAAAGGCTAGCTTTGAAGAGTAAATCTATATTGGGGTATATGTAATTCATAATTTGTAAACAGGACTGCGATCGCTATATAAAGATCGCAAACCTTTTTAACTAATTATCCATTAGGTTTAAATCTATCTAAATATATATAGCACTTCTTGTTTGGATGCGATAATTTTTGATCTCTCTCCAAAAAGGCTACGGTGTACACACAAGTCGGAAATATTAGTCTGTCAAGGAATAATTGACGAGTACATTCTCTCTCAGAACGGCGATTGATCGCGTCTCTCTAACGTGTCAGTCTTTCAAACGCCAACAGAGGAACGCTATAGATAGGAGTTAGAAATTTGCTGAACGCAACCATCAACCCTCCGAAACATTAAACATCTGCTGAAATTGAATATGCGTTATTCAAAACCTTTGTAAAGATGTAGCAGTGCTACGTCTCTACATTCATATTAAACAGTGGTTGTCTGTAAAATAAGAGACTTCACCTGACGCTGACTCCTAACAACCATCTCAATGGGACGATCCGGGCCTGTTACCAAACCACGGCGTTTAGGTTGCACCTCACCATTATCAACAAGTTCTAATTCAATGCTAGAAAGGATTTTGGCAAGTGCTAGCTTCATTTCCAACTGGGCAAATGCTAGCCCAATACAGCGTCTAGCACCACCCCCAAAGGGCAAATATTCATAGGGAGAAAATTGCCGTTCTAAAAAGCGTTCTGGCTTAAACTGTTTAGGTTCTGGGTAAATATCTTCCCGGTGGTGGGTCAGATAAATAGAACCAACTAGGACTGTACCCGGTTCTAATTCATAACCGCCCAGCGAAAGGAGTGTTCTTACTACCCTGGGAAAAGTTAGTATACCTACTGGATAAATCCGTAATGTCTCTGAACAAACAGCGTTGAGATAAGGTAATTTGAAAACGGTTCCAGGATCTGGGTTATCGCCCAAGCTATCTAATTCTTGCAGTAGCTTTTGGCGCACTGATGGTAATTTGTGAATCCAGTATAATGCCCATGCTAAGGCTGTCGCTGTGGTTTCGTGACCGGCGACTAACAGAGTCATCAATTCATCGCGCAACTCTTCATCAGTCATGGGTTGACCAGCTTCATCCCTAGCAGCCATGAGTAAGCTAAGAATATCTGTGCGTGATGAATCTGGTTGTACTCGACGTTCCCGAATTTCCTCGTAGATGAGTTTGTCAGCTTCTTCCTGAAGGCGTATCTGTTTTCCCCAGAAGTTAATCGGGCCAAAATCCCTTTGGAAAGCTGGAAAATAAAGCAAAGCCACACTTAATCGAGAACTGGCTTTTTCTAAAAGATCGCCCAAAAATTGCTGGAGTTTTTCGGCGCGAGGCCCTTCATGTAGCCCAAATACAGCTTGCATAATTACCCGCAGGGTAATAGCTTGGGTTGCAGACCGAATATTGAAGGGTTTGCCTATCTGGTATTGGCTGATAATTTGCTTGGTAACATCGGTAATCACCTGGCTATAGTTTCGCATTCTTTCGCCGTGAAAGGGAGGCATTAACAACTGGCGTTGACGCTGGTGTTGTGCGCCACTGATGGTAATTACAGAATGCTTACCCAGTAAAGGTTCAAACAGCTGATTCACATCGCCAGGTGCTTCCAATTCCTTGGTATCATTTGTCAAAATTTGCTGTTGCGCTTGGGGGTTGCTGACAATCACCATAGGAGGAAGACTTTTGTTCAATCTGAGAGTAAAAATATCGCCATAGCTTTTAGCACAATCCTCCATAAATGACATAGGATTAATAATCCAGCGCATCATCTGTAAAGCTGTTGGCATTCTTGGGCCGTTTGGTAATGTCATAAATTTTTTTTCCTACTTAATATTTTTTTGTTACTTAAAGTAACTGAAATTTTGGTAACGTGACCATTTAAAGTACTTATTCTAACGTTGGAAAAAAGCAATAAACTGTTACAACCTCGAAGATGTAAAATTTTTGTTAAATTCAACGTGCATCTACAGTTTCATCTAATCGTCACAAGGTACTCAGCATGACTGCAATTTCCCCAAAGGCATCTTCAGCGCTTCCCAATTTTTCTGAAGGGATTCAATATTTTGGTGAAGCGTTACCAGATTTTGAAACTTATGGTGCAACACCTGCTATCGAGTCGGGCAAAATAGCGATCGCATCTCCCACAGACAAAGCAGCTGTATATCAAACTTTACTGGCTGCCGATGCCTTACGCTACCTAACTTTGCAAGTTACTGCTAGTAAAGCTTCTGGGCATCCCGGCGGATTCGCCAGCCAAGCAGAAGCTTACGCATCTCTTGTCATGCTGGGATACAAGAATATTATTACCGAAGTCGGACACCACGCCCCCGGATTTTATAGTGCCATGTTCTTGGATCGATCGCTAGAGGACATGGGAATTTTTACAGTCCAAGAATTGCGTGATCGCTTCCGAGAAAAGCACGGATTATTAGGACACCTTTCTGGTTTCATCCCCGGTATTCTCGCACCTGCGGGGCCTTTGGGACAAGGGCAACATTTTGCAATGGCGGCTGCACTGTTGCACAAAGATAAGTTGTTCCCTTTTACAGTTGGGGATGGTGGATTGGGTGAGCCTTATATTGTAAGTGCGATCGCGCATTTTCATACAGCTTATCCTGCTGTCACCAACTTCTTGCCGGTGTTGGTGTGGAACGGTTACAGCCAAGAACATCACAGCATGGTTTCTTTAAAAACCAACCCAGAGATGCAAGCATATTGGCAAGGTAACGGTTTTGATGAAGTGGTGTTAGTGGATGCCAAAGACTTTGACGATCAAAACCAACCAGGGGATTACGTTGATAGTACTGCCTTTTCCTTTGAGAAGCGGCTAGAATTTACGCAAGCAGTACTTTCCGGTGTAGATAAAGCAGCGCGATCGGCTTTGGGTGGTAAACTTACCGTCTTTATTATTAAACAACTCAAAGGTGCAGGAGTCCACGCGCGGGGGTCAAAATCTCACAACTTGTATCCTAAAGATACGCTGGATGCAACCCATATTGTTAGTGCATTGCAAACCCGTGCTTTGTCTGCGGAAGCTTGGCAATTAGTTAGAACAAATGCCGAACGCGCCGGTGGTGGCCCAGCAGCAAAAACTGTGGTGACAGAATTTGAATTTCCATTACCAGATTTAGGCGAATTACCTTTAGAAGAATATGCAGTTGGAGGTGAAGCCAAAGTTTCCACAACCGCAATGGGACGATTGGTAGGAATAGTTGGAAAAAAAGATCAGAATTTCCTCGTCACCAACGCCGACGGTAACGAAGCATCTGGAATTGCCAACATCAACCAAGCATTAAAGATTATCCACCCTACAACCGACGACTTATATAATCAAGCGCCAAACGGACAAGTTTATGAACCATTGAGTGAAGATGCTTGTGCCGGTTTAGCTGCGGGTTTAGCGTTAATGGGTGCGAGAACTTTGTGGTGTTCTTACGAATCTTTTGCCATCAACGGATTACCAATTTGGCAAACTGTAACCCAATCAATGGCAGAATTACGCCGTCAAACTCCCTCGACTATTACTTTATTCACAGCAGGCGCATTAGAACAAGGGCGTAATGGTTGGACTCACCAACGTCCCGAAATTGAAGCTTACTTTGCTTCGTTGATGCGAAATGGAAATGTTTTCCCATTATTTCCGCCTGATGCTAATAGTATTCAAGCCTGTTATGATTGGGCGTTGAAAACTAAGAATAAGGGAATTGTAATTACTGCAAGTAAATCGCCGTTACCAATTCGTACAACTTTAGAACAAACTCGTCAAGGGTTGCGCGATGGTGCAGTGTTATTACATGAAATCGCTGGTGATAGACAAGTTGTATTTGCTGTAATTGGTGATATGACATTAATGCCAGTATTTGAAGCTGCTGCTTTCTTAGAAACAGAAGGTATTGGTGTGAAGATAGTTTCTGTTATTAATCCTCGGCAATTGTACCGTAGCGATGATACCGCATGGGATACCTGTTCTGAACCCGAAGGCGGTTTCTTAGATGATGCGAAATTTGCCGAATTATTTGATGGCGATGCGCTAATTGCTGTGACAGGTGGTGCTGCGGGGATGTTAGAACCTATCTTGTTACGGAGTACAGCCAAGCGCGACACCTTTGCATGGAAACGTGGTGAAACTACAGCCAGTGCTGGTGAGTTGATGGCATTTAATGGATTAACTGCTGAAGCGTTGACGAAACGTGCGATCGCATTAGTGCATTAAGGCTAGAATTGTTTCTACTTTTATCGCAAATATACGTATCCTAACGCGGAAAAATTGCGTTTGTAGTCGTATATTTGCGTTTTTTTATTTCAGAGAATCTTTGAGAGCGTTAGGATTAACTCACAGGATAAATGCAGGTAGATTTACTGAATTTTGTTGAGAATAACAGGTTTACAGGTCAGAAACTTAATTTACGAGTCAGAAATTTAGTTTACGAGTCAGAAACTTGGTTTACGAGTCAGAAACTTGATTTACAAGTCAAAAACTTAGTTTACGAGTCAGAAACTTGATTTACGAGTCAAAAACTTGATTTACGAGTCAGAAACTTACTTTACAAGTCGCAAAACTTGATTTTTGAGCTAGAACAAAGGGTGATATTTTTATCTGGAAGCGTGGGGAATGTGAAGACTTTAGGAAAAGTGCGATCGGGTTAGTGCATTAAATTTAGTATAGATATAATGTAATGTGATACCCCTACCTCAGTGTTTTCCAGGGTGGAAATTAATATACACACTAAATTATGCACTGCAAAATATTCTATTCTTGGCAGTCAGACTTACCGAATGCTACGAATCGTGGATTTATTGAAAAAGCTCTTGAGGATGCTGCCAAATCTATCCGCAATGATGATTCTATAGAAGTAGAGCCAGTTATAGACCGTGACACAATTAATGTACCTGGCTCCCCTGATATTGCCCATACAATCTTTGGCAAAATTGAACAGGCTCAGGTTTTTGTATGTGATATCTCGATTATTAACCAAAATACTTTGTTTCGTCCTACTCCAAACCCTAACGTCTTGATTGAACTTGGATATGCAATCAAAACTCTCGGATGGGACAACATTATCATGGTGATGAATTCAGCTTTTGGTAAGCCAGAAGAATCACCCTTTGATCTGCGGATGAGACGAGTTATCACTTACCACATGCCTCAAGAAAGTGAGGATCGTGCTACAGAGCGAAAGAAACTCGAAAAAACATTGACAGCAGCACTTCGGAGTATTTTAGAAGGACTTGATTTGCAAACTACTGGGGAAATTGTTCAACCATTAAGTATAGGTGAACAGGCAATAATTGCTGTTGAAAATTCTCAGCCTAATCAAATATCTTTAGTCCGTCGGTTCATGACATGGTTAAGGGATGAACTTGATGCACTCAAGCCAGATTTTACAGGAGGAGGTATCGCTGATGAGTTGCTAGTGCAGTCAATTGAGCAAACACCAGACCTAGTTATACAGTTTGCTCAGATTGCAGAAGTAATAGCAACTATGAATAATTCTGATGCTGCTACTGAAATATACAAACAGTTTGAACTTATTCTAGAACGTTACAATGTGCCGCGTACTTTCTTCGGTAGCTATAAAGATATTGATTTTGATTTTTATAAGTTTATAGGTCATGAACTTTTTGTAACTTTTTTCTCGTTTCTCATTAGAGAAAACCGTTGGCAACTAATTGCAGATTTATTAGAAGAAGGAATCTATGTTGAAAACCATGAAATATCTAGAGAACAAGGTTTAGTATCATTCACCTATGTTCCTAAGTATATTGAGTTATTAGAGCATCGTAATACACGACTACGGCTTAATAAAATCTCGGTTCATGCAGATATTTTAAATGAACGCCATACGGATGGGAAGCTTACAAAAATTGTTCCCATGCAACAATTTATGGATGCTGATTGCTTTTTATTTTTAAGATCGGAATTTACAATTTCAGAAACTAGCAAGTGGGATAAATGGATACCCTGGAGCAAGGTATATATGAAAAAAACACCAAGATATTTGTTAGAAGCATCTCGCGCTAAATATGCTGAAAAATTATTATATCCTCTTGGAGTAAAAGATATTGATACTTTTAGATTACGCTTACCTTCTGCGTCAAATAACTTTGAAAAGATGTTTTCTAATGGATTTTCATATTCTTATCCGTTGAGAATTGATCCCTTCACTATTGGAAGTAAATAAAAATCTTTATTTTTTCACTTTTTTAAATTAAATCCAATTTCTCAAATCTTCCTGATTGCCACGCACACAAACAAACTTTACTTTGCTTCTTTCAATGTTTTGAAACCTGCTAAGGCAGATTTTGTTTGTATAGCCGCGACTTCAGTCGTTTGGCACTCAAAAACGCAAGTTGAGGAAGTGCATCAGTCAATTATAATGTACTTAAGATTTTACACAAGGATGGAACCATGACTAACACTCAAAAGATGGTTCGCTTAAACTTAGATTTGTCACCTGAACTAAATCAGATACTAGACGAACTAGCAAATAAAATAGGCACAAGTAAAGGTGATGTTCTGCGTCAGGCTATAACTTTGATGCAAATCATGGTTATAGCTAAAGAGGAAACCAAAAAATTAGGAGTTCCAGAAGCCAATCAATTGATAGTGAATGAAATAATTGTCTCATCTGAACAGCAGCCAAAACCGCATCCACTAGATACATTTATGGAAAGGCTTGGCCCTTGGGAAGATGAACGTACTGCTGAGGAAATAGTCAAAGACATTTATGATAGCCGGACTATTTCTAACAATGACATTAGTCTATGACTTATTTAATTGATACTGATACTTGCATTTATTGGATTAAAGATATTAATTCAGTTAGAAATAAAGTTAGAGAAATAGGATGGGAGCAAATTTATATTTGTAGCATCACAGTTGCTGAGTTATATTTTGGTGCTTATAATTCTCAACGAGTAGTGGAAAATTTAACTCGTGCAGAAAACTTTATTCAAAACCTACCCGTCGTACCTTTAACTGATCCTGCTTTAAGAAAGTATGGTGAATTAAAAGCAGAACTCCGTAGAATAGGGCAAACGATTGCTGAATTTGATTTACTAATTGCTAGTGTTGCACTTGCAGAAAATTATACTTTAGTAACAAAGAATACTCGTCATTACGAACGCATCAATAGATTAAAACTGGAAAACTATGGCCCAATGTTTACTGCTAAAAGTGCAGAACAGACCCTTGATGCGATCGCCATCTTCCTTAAACTAGATTAACCTGAGAGCAACCCCTTTAGAACCCTTGCCAAATACTCATACTGCTTTAAAGTATTGTAAATCTGCGCCAAAATCCTTACCAACAGCCGAGGTTGTTCCTGCCACGGCATCACCTGCACTTGAATACCAAACTGATCAAACAACTCATCATGTATAGACATGAAATCGTGGTTTTCCAAAGTTGCAGGCATTGGCACAACCGCCATTAAACCAATCATCTCCTTTGGACAAGGCGGCTGCACTTATAACGCTTCACAAAGTACCTGTCTTCCCTACAACGCTAGCTGATGATTTTGCTGTCTCAATTCTGTCCACCTGCCAAGTAGCAACGAACCCATAAAAGCTTAGGGGTTCCTGTTCGAGATGCGATGTCTAACGACAAGCCGCACCGCTTCGCTAATGCGTCTACGCAAACCTTGCTAAAACTCCAGCACTTGTTTAGGACAACCACCAAAAGACCCATGATCCAGAAACGTCACAGCCGAATCAAGCGACCATAAATCTCTGATGGATAATCTAGAATCCAAAATTGTTAAACTCCCCAGGCTGGATTCGAACCAGCGACCAATCGATTAACAGTCGATCGCTCTACCACTGAGCTACTGAGGATCACTCACGATTTATAATCTTAGGGCTAAAAATAAGATTTGGCAAGTACTTTCGCCAATATTTTTTTAAAAGCTTAATTTATAGAATTATTTGCAGCCAAAATCGATTCGGAACTTAAGCAGAGACTCTTAGATACTAAATATCTACAATCCCATTCGTAATTCAGCCAGACGCTGCCGCGCTTTAGCATCAATGGCATTAGCTAAAAACCTACTCTTAGATTGTTTGCGCGTATGATACTTTTGTCGCATCCGGCAGACAGTGGCTTCCACTTCCCCACAGAGTTGTTGTGCTGACAACCATTCAGCCCCATACCCCTGTATCATCAACTGCTGCGCCCGATCTGATGTAGCAACAATCACACGAGAAATCAAAGATTGAGCTATTTGCTGGCGAAAAGAAGCGCAGGATTTTTCAATATAAGTATCTGCGGTTTGCCCAAAATCAGTGTAATAAACAGATAAAAGCTCAGTAATAATTTCTTTATTACTAGAGGTGTTCTGATATTGGGCATCAAAAACTATCTGAGTTGTGTAACCTTGAAACGCACTATAACCAGTCATCGCTTCCACAAGTTCGCCCCGTGCTGCCTCTAATCCAACGCTATCACGCGTTTTTTTAAGGCAAGGCCAAGCGCCTATGATATTGTAGCCGTCCACTAACAAAACGGCTTGGAGTAAGGAACGGGGCATGGTTTTTAATCACAATTTTCTAGAGTTAACAAAATTCATTCATAAGTTTTATAATAATTGATGCATTGTCTGTAACACTATGTTACACAGAATAAAAAATACGGTAGCCTCACAAAACTCAAACCTTAGATAGACACACCAACTTAAAACGCGCCTTTGTTTAAAAGGCGCGTTAAAGTTCTTTTTGAGTAGTTTTCAGGAATGCTAAGTACAATGAATTTTACTTATTCACTCATTACTCAGCACTCAGCACTCAGCACTCAATTAAGAGGCTTCGCTGTGTACCTCCATCAAACGTTGTTTGAGACGTTCGGCTTCACCACTATCAACCAGAGAGCCTTTTTCTAGCAAGAAAGCGCCGTCACAGTAATTTAACTCATCCAATCGATGTGTTACCCAAAGAGCTGTAATACCTCGACTTTTGACAAGGCGACGGACACCAGCAACTAAATCCAACTGGCTATCGGGATCTAGTAAGGCAGTGGGTTCATCTAATAATAAGACTTCACAGCGACGGGCGATCGCACCTGCGATCGCAACTCGTTGTTTCTGTCCCCCAGAAAGTGCATAAATAGGGCGTCGCTGCAATGTAAGCAAATTCACCGCCCCTAACGCCTCCTCAACCCTGGCTCTGGTAGCAGCAGGTGGCAACTTTTCTTCCACCAATCCAAAAGCCACATCAGCACCAACCGTTGGCATCACCAATTGATGATCCGGATTTTGAAAGACAAAGCCAACGGGGTGTAAAACCCGAATTTCCCCAGATTCAGGAGCTAATAACCCCGCCAGCAGTCTCAGTAAAGTAGATTTTCCACTGCCATTTGTACCCAAGAGCATCCAAAACTCACCCTTGGGTACTTCTAAAGAGCAAGATTTGATCACTTTCTCTCCATTAGGCCAACTGAAATTTAAATCCTTGACCTCAATGCCCACTTGAGCCATTTGTCAACCTTGGTTACTCAGCAGCTACAGCGAAAAAGCCAGGTGGTCTGCCGCCACCAGGGGTTGTACCATCTTTCTGAACAATCTGCACCCCAGAAATTTCACTAGCGCGAACAGCAATTTTTTTCTCTGTCTTGCCCTCGCACTTGAGTTCTACAATGTCAGGGTTCCCAGAACGGATTGCTGCCAAAATTAGCTGATAGACAGCCTCAGCATCCTCTGCTGACTTACGTTGTACTGAGATCGGGAAAGCAGTATTTCTGATGCTTAAATCGATGGTAAACATTTAGCAATAATCAAATTTAACTTGTGGACTCATTTTAGCGTCAGCTGAGTGATTCTAGGGAAAAGGGTATTGGGCATGGGGCATTGGTTATTTCTCTTCATCTTCCTAACTCCCATTTATCACCTCATCTGAATCAAAAATTAATTTTTATGACAAAACCCCTAGAAAAATTAGCGATTTACACCTAATATGATTAAAGGTGTGTAAAAAATTGTAAACTAGGTTAACAACCCGGTAAATTTTCTGCTTATAGAAGGCTTTATTTATAGCCGTCTATAATACAGATACAACCTGTACTTATAAAATTTGGAGATTTGCTCTAATGACCATCGCAGTTGGACGCGCGCCCAGTAGAGGGTGGTTTGACGTTCTAGACGACTGGCTCAAGCGCGATCGCTTCGTATTCGTAGGTTGGTCAGGGATATTATTATTCCCCTGCGCCTTCCTAGCACTAGGCGGTTGGCTGACCGGCACCACCT